>NZ_JBEXUX010000005.1:0-70981 GCF_040629175.1 Embleya sp. NPDC005971
ACGCCCGGTCTCATTCCGAACCCGGAAGCTAAGCTCTCCAGCGCCGATGGTACTGCACTCGAAGGGGTGTGGGAGAGTAGGACGCCGCCGGAATCTACGTGTGAAAGGCCCATCCCGAACAGGGATGGGCCTTTCGCGTTTCCCGGGCCCTTTCCCGGGCCCTTCTTTGCGTCTCGGGGCCGCGGGGAATTTCGGCCGGGCCGGGCACGGGAGGCTCAGTGCTGAACGGCCGGCGTGGACCGGCGGAGATCGGCCCGGTCCCACGGTCACCGGCGGCCGGGAGCCCTGAGTCCTCCGGCGAGAGGTGGGCGTTGCGCGCGTGACCCTCGAACCCCTGAGACGGCCTTCGGACGGCCTCCCGCTCGACCGCCCCGACCCCAAACGCCCACCGGAACAGACCCGCCCCCCCCGGAAAGACTCCCGGCGCCCCTCACCGGGCCGCCCTTCCCGCCACCCGACCCGAAACGCCCACCGAGAACCCCCGCCCACACGCAATCCACCACCGGCATTCACAAACCGGCCCTCGACACGCACTCACGCCGCACGGCCCCGCAAAACCGCAGGTCAGCGAAATCCCGAGCGTGCGAAGCAGCCTCGGGATCCCGATCGTGACCCTCCAAGCCCTCAGACAGCCCTCCACCCGGCCACCCGACCCGAAACGCCCACCGAAACGCTCCCGACCCACTCGAAAAGGCCCCCCGGCGGACCTCACCGGGCCGCCCCACCCGCTCCGCCGTTGCCGGCGCCTTTCCCGCCGAGCAACACCCACCTCTCGCCGGGAAACCCAAGGCTCCCGGCCGCCGGTGACCGTGGGACCGGGCCCATCTCCGCCGATCCACGCCGACCGTTTAGCACTGAGCCACCCGCCGCCGACCAAGACGCGACCGCCGGCCGTGAACGCCCGGCCCACTCGGAAAGGCTCCCCGGCCGACCCGACGCAAGCGCCCACCCGCTCCGCCGTTGCCAGCGCTTTTTCCCGCAGGCGACGCCCGTGTCTCGCCGGGAAGCTCAGGGCTCCTGACCGCCGGTGACCCCGGGACCGGGCTGATCTCCGCCGGTCCACGCCGACCGTTTAGCACAAGGCCACCCGCTGCCGACCAAGACGCGACCGCCCGCCGCAAACGCCCGGCCCACTCGAAAGGTCCCCCGGCGGACCCGACGAAAGTACCCTCCCGCTCCGCCGTTGCCGGCGCCTTTCCCGCCGAGCAACACCCACCTCTCGCTGGGAAACCCAAGGCTCCCGGCCACCGGCGACCACGGGACCGGGCCCACCTCCACCAGCCCACGCCGACCGTTCAGCACAAAGCCACCCGCACCCAACCCAACCAAGACGCACCGCAGGCGGCGAGCACCCCACCCACCCGGCAGGAAGGCCCCCAGGGCCACCCAACTCCTGCCTCAGACCCCAATCTCAATCCCAGCCCGCCCCCAACCGACCACCTCAGCGGTCCCCCGTGTCGGAAGACCTGTGCTGGACTGTGGCTTCCTGCTCAAGCAGTCCGGGCGACGTTGCTGATCGAGGCGGTCCGGGCGGCGATGGCAGGTGGCACGTTGATCAGCCCGCAGGTCACCCTCCGCCTGCTGGACCGGCTGTCGGCGCACCCGACCGCGCCCCCGGCGCCGGCCGTAGGCCATTGCGCCGTACC
Organism: Embleya sp. NPDC005971; assembly: GCF_040629175.1. NCBI lineage: Bacteria > Bacillati > Actinomycetota > Actinomycetes > Kitasatosporales > Streptomycetaceae > Embleya > Embleya sp. NPDC005971. Next base: position 1,647 of record NZ_JBEXUX010000005.1, read on the forward strand.
CGACCAACCGGCCGCGGACCCGCTCACCACCCGCGAGCGCGAGATCGTCCGGTTGATCGCCCGCGAGCACACCAACGCCGAGATCGGCGCGGAGTTGTACAGCACCGTCGGCGCACCGTCGGCACCGTAAAGACGCATATCGCGAACATCCAGGCCAAGCCGGCGGCCCACAATCGAGTTGGGATCGCCGCCTGGCCTGGGCGTGGGCGAACGGGCATGTGACACCAGGAGGTCGAGCCGGCGGCACCACGGCTCGAACCGACTGCCGACTGCCACCCACAAGTCCCGCTCCACAACGGCTTGTTCCCCAACGGCTCGTTCCCCAACAGCCCGTTCCGCAACGGCCGTTCCAAAACCACCCGTTCGCCAACCGCCCTCCCCACGCCCGCCCTACAGCCGCCCCGCCAGCTTCAGTGCCAAATACGTGTCCGTGAGTGCCGACGCCAACTCCCCCGGGGGTGCGTCCACGACGGTTACGCTTCCTCGTCGCAACTCGGCTGCTGTTGCCCGGCGTTCGGCGAGTTCGCGTTCGGCGGCGGCGGCCTCGTAGATCGCTGTCACGTTGCCTCGGCGGGCGGCCATCGCGGTGATTGCCGGGTCGGCGACGGCGGCCACGATCACCTCGTGTCGGGCGGCGAGTCGGGGGAGGACCGGGAGGATGCCCTCCTGGACCGCCTCCCGTTCCAGGCCGGTGATCAGCACGATCAGTGAGCGGCGCGGGGTGCGGCGCAGGATTTCGGCGGTCAGGGATCGGGCGTCGGGTTCGACCAACTCCGGTTCCAGCGTGGCCATCGCCTGGACGAAGGCCGGGAGTATGCCGTTTCGGGGTGCGCGGCGTACCTCGGCGCGGACTCGACGGTCGTAGGCGAGCAGGTCGACCCGGTCGCCGGCGTGGTTGGCGACGGCGGTCAGCAGCAGGGTCGCGTCCATCGCCGCGTCCAGGCGGGGGACGTCGCCGATGCGGCCGGCCGAGGTGCGGCCGGTGTCGAGGACGACCAGGATGTGGCGGTCGCGTTCGGGGCGCCAGGTGCGCACCACGACGCCCTGGTTGCGGGCGGAGGCGCGCCAGTCGATCGATTTCGCGTCGTCGCCGGGGACGTATTCGCGCAGTGTGTCGAACTCGGTGCCCGCGCCTCGGGTGAGCAGGGCCGAGCGGCCGTCGAGTTCGCGCAGGCGTTCCAGTTTCGAGGGGAGCAGTCGGCGGCTGGGGAAGCCGGGCAGCACGCGCAGTCGCCACGGTACGTGGTGGGAGCCCTGGCGGGCGGCCAGGCCGAGCGGGCCGACGGAACGCACCGTGATCCGGTGGGCGTTGCGGTCGCCGCGGCGGGTCGGGGTCATCGTGGTGGTGAGCCGGCGGCGTTCGCCGGCGGGGATGCGCAGGTCGTGCCGCTGGGCAGTGGTGCCGGTGCTGGGTGGCCAGGCGTCGCGCAGTCGGCCGCGCAGGGGCCGGGGGCCGGGGTTGGTGACGGTCAGCGTGACCTCGGCGCGTTCGCCGAGGCGGACCGCGGTGTCGCCGCCGCGGTCGAAGGTCAGGGTGCGGACGCCGGGGGCGAGCAGCAGGTCGACGAGGACGGCGAACAGCAGGGCGCCCTCGACCACGGCCAGGCCGAGCAGCGAGGGCAGCAGCAGGCCGACCACCAGGACGCCCAGTGCTGCGGCCAGGACGGCACGACCGGTCAGGGCCATCGGCGGTTAACGCGGGACCGGGGTGTGCGCCAGGACGGCGTCGATCACCACGTCGGGGGTTACACCTTCCATCTCGGCCTCGGGGCGCAGCCGTACCCGGTGTCGCAGTGCCGGTCGGGCCAGGGCCTTGACGTCGTCGGGGGTGACGTAGTCGCGGCCGGCCAGCCAGGCCCAGGCGCGGGCGGCGGCGAGCAGCGCGGTGGCGCCGCGCGGGGAGACGCCCATGGCCAGTGACGGGGAGGTGCGGGTGGCTCGGCAGATGTCCACGACGTAGGCCAGGATGTCCGGCTCGACGCGCAGGGCGGCCACGGCGCGGCGGCCGGCGGCCAGGTCCGCGGCGCCGGCGACCGGGCGGACGCCGGCGGCTTCGAGGTCGCGCGGGTCGAAGCCCTCCGCGTGCCGGCGCAGCACCACGATCTCGTCGTCGCGTTCGGGCAGCGGCAGGGTGAGCTTGAGCAGGAAGCGGTCCAACTGGGCCTCGGGCAGCGGGTAGGTGCCCTCGTACTCGATCGGGTTCTGCGTCGCGGCGACCATGAACGGGTCGGGCAGCGGGCGGGTGGTGCCGTCGACCGAGACTTGGCGCTCCTCCATGGCTTCGAGCAGGGCGGCCTGGGTCTTGGGCGGGGTGCGGTTGATCTCGTCGGCGAGGAGCAGGTTGGTGAACACCGGGCCCTCGCGGAAGGAGAACGCGGCGGTGCGCGCGTCGTAGACCATCGAGCCGGTGACGTCGCCCGGCATCAGGTCGGGGGTGAACTGCACGCGGGTGGTCGTCAGTTCCAGGCTGCGGGCCAGGGCGCGCACCATCAGCGTCTTGGCGACGCCGGGCACGCCCTCCAGGAGTACGTGGCCCCGGCACAGGAGGGCGATCACCAGTCCGGTGACGGCGGCGTCCTGGCCGACCACGGCCTTGCCGATCTCGCCGCGCAGGGCTTCGAGGGCGTCGCGCGCCTCGCGGGTCTGCTCGGGTGCGCTCACGTCGTGCGTACCTGCCTTATCAGCGCGTCGAGTTCGTCGGACAGGGCGACGAGGGCTTCGTCGCTCTCCGGGCTCGCACCGTACAACAGGGCGTGCAGGTGCGCGGGCGTGTGGTCGGTGCGGGCGGTGACCGAGGCGATCAGGGCGGCCTCGGTGGGGTCGGCGCCCAGGACGCGGGCGATGCGTTCGCGGGCGGCGGCGCGCAGCAGTTCGGCGGCGGTGTCGCGGGCGCGGCCGCGGCGGTAGAGCCGGGCGCGGCCCTCGACGGTCTCGGCGGCGCGGACCACCACCGGGAGCGGTTCGGTCACCACCGGGCCCAGTCGGCGGGCCCGCCACAGGGCGAGCAGGACGGCGGCGACGGCCAGTTGTGCGGCGCCCCAGCGCCAGCCGGCGGGCAGCAGGTCCCACAGCGAGTCGTCGGCGGGCGGGAGTTCGTCGGCGCCGGGCAGGTACCAGACCAGGTGCGGATGGGCCCCGAGCAGGTTGAGCGCGAGGGCGGCGTTGCCGTTGTCGTCGAGGCGGTCGTTGACCAGCGGGCGGTCGGAGCCGAGCACGACGGTGTCGTGGCCGGCGCGGGGCGGGGTGCGGACCAGGGTCGGGCGGCCCGCGTAGGGATAACAACCGGTGGCGTCGGGGAGCAGGTCGAGGTCGAACCGGGCGCCGCCGGTGTCCGCGTCGCCGGCCCGGGTCGCGGCGGGCAGTTCGCAGCGCGGTTGCAGGGTGCGCCGGCCCGCGTCGCGGGCGGTGTGCACGCCGGGCGCCAGGATCGCCAGCGCGGCCTCGCCGGGGCGGACCAGCACCGTGCGGGCGGGCCCGGCGGCGGCGACGGTGCGCAGCCGGTCGTCGGCGAGCAGGTCGGGGAAGGGCACCACGAGGGTGCTGTCCGGGCGGATCGCCCGGGCGGCCTCGTCGGCGGAGCGGGCCAGGTGCACCTCGACGCCGCGGGCCCGCAGCAGTTGGGCCAGGGCCTTGCTGCCCTGCGGGTGGGTGGAGCGCGGGTCGAGCCGGCCCTCGTGCCGGTCGCCGCGGATCAGGATCAGGGCGGAGACCACGATCAGGACCAGGGCGACCAGGGCGAGCGGCGTGCGCACCCGGCGCCAGACCTGCTCGGTGGTGGGGCCGAGCGCGGTGTCGCTCATCGGGGCATCCGTTCGTCCACGCGTGGGCGGGCGGCGGCGCAGCGGGTGTCCAGCTCGCGCAGGTCGCGGTCCAGCGCCCGGTCGGCGGTACGCCCGCCGTAGTGCACGTCGTCGAAGGTCGCGGCGGCGGCCCGCAGGTCCGCGGCTGCCTCGGGCAGCGCCCGGCCGGCCTCGGCGGCGGCCTCGTCGGCGGTGCGGCCGGGGCGTACGTCGAGCACGGCACGCTCCTCCAGGGCCCGCACGATCGCCCGGAAGCGTTCCCGTACCGCCTCGTCCCAGTGCCCCCGGTCGGCGTGCGCGTCGGCGGCGGCACGGTGCTCGGCGGCCGACAACGGGCCCTGTTCGCCGTAGAGCGGCAGCTCGGCGCGGCGGGCGGTGCGCAGCGGACCCAGCCGCAGCCGCAACACCACGAGCGCGGCGATCACCAGGAGCACGATCACCACGAGGCCGAGACCACCACCGGGGCTGTGGTCGCCGGCCCGGGAGATCAGGTCGCCCAGGTGGTCGAGAAACCACTCCAGGGCCCGGCGGACCGGGCTGGGGTCGTCGCGGTGGTATTCGGGGCGCGAGAGTTCGTCCCGGGCGGCGTCCCGCGCGTCGTCGCGCGGGACGTCCACCGGCTCCCAGTCCCGGACCAGGGTCGTGAGCGCGTGGCGGTTCACGCCGGCGCGGGTCCCGAGGTCGCGTCGCCGCCGGGCTCTTCGTCCAGGACGCCGGCCGCGCGGGCGAGGTCGAGGTCGAGTGCCTCGCGGCGGATGCGCTGGTCGATGTAGAGCAGTGCGGTGGCGCCGGCGGCGAAGGGGTAGAGCAGCGCGGCGCTGATCACCGCGCCGACGCCGGTGATCAGCAGGTCGCCGAAGGAGGGGTCCGGAACGTCGGAGGGCTTGGACGCGGTGAGCGCCGAGATGCCGTCGGAGACCAGCAGGAACGGGAACTGGATGATGGCGCCGACGACCGTCATGATCAGCGCGATCAGCAGCAGGATGCCGCACACCCGCCACCACGCGCCGGTGACCAGCTTGCGCGAGCGCTCCAGCGCCTTGCGCACCGACTGCTTCTCCAGCATCAGGGTGGGGCCGGCGAGCGAGAAGCAGACGTAGAGGTAGACCGCCGCGACGACGCCGCCGATCATGCCCGGGAGCAACAGCAGCGCGCCGAGGCCGTCGGCGCCGACGGCCAGCAGCAGCAGGCCCGGCAACATCGCGATCAGGAGGGTGCCGACCGGGATCAGCCAGGAGGCGAAGGTGACGCCGAGCAGGCGCGGGAGCAGCGGGCGCACCGCCGTCCAGGCCTGGGTGGCGGACATGGTCTTGGCGATCACGGCGCGGCTGACCACGACGGTGAGCATCGCGGTGGCGGCGATCTGCCCGAGGGCGGCGACCACGATCGGCACGATCACCAGCGCGCTGGTGTCGCGCAGGTAGCGCCACGCCTCCTCGCCGGTGGCGTCGTCGCCGAGGTCGCTGGGCGAGAACTCGCGGTTGAGCAGCCAGGTGACCGGTACCTCGAGGCACTGGGTGAGCAGGGCGACCACGACGGCGATGCCGATCATGACCTTCCAGTGCGCGCGCATGGCGGCGAACGCGCCGTCGAGGATCTCGCCGACGCTCAGCGGGCGCAGTGGGATCACGCCGGGCTTGGCGGCCTGTACGTAGGGGCCGTTCCAGCCGGGAGGCGCGCCCCACAGCGGCGGTTGCTGCTGGGGGGCACCCCAGCGCGGGTCCTGGCCGGGGCCCGGTTGCGGGGGTCCCCATCCGGCCGCCGGGCCCTGCTGCGGCGGTCCCCATCCGGAGGCGGGCGGCTGGACCGGGGCCCACCCGGGGGCCGGGGCTCGGGGGCCGGGCTGTTCCGGAGCCGCGGGCTCGTCCTCGGCCGGGGGTTTGTCCAGGGACGGCTTGTCCGGCGACGGCGGCTTGTCCAGGGACGGGGGCGTGGCCGGCGACGGCGAGTCGGGCGCGGGCGCGGGTCGGTCGGGTGACGTGGCGTCGTCCGCCGGGCGTTCCTCGTCCGGCCCCGGGGCGTCCGGGGTGGGCGGGCCGGGCGAGTCCGTCATGCGATTGCGCTCCTCGTCCTGATCGGGTGGTGACTCATCGTGGCATGCCGGTGTGGGCCCCGGATGAACGGGCGGCCATCGGATCCGGTCCGCCGGCGCGGGTACCTCGACCGCCGGGACAACGTCGAGCGCGCGTCGCACGTTCCGGCACCGGTTCGCCCGGGCTCCGGCGGGCCCCGGCGAGGTCCGGCGGACGCCGTCGGGGGGTCGTGGGCATGGCCGAAACGCCCGTTGCGCCGGTCGGTGGGCCGGCGTACGGCCCGGTCGGGGACGTGACTCCGCACTCTCTCCGGTGGCAATGATCAGTATTTAGGCGATTTTGTCGTCGATCGGCGCGGCCGGAATCGGTCGGATGAGTGCAGGTCACAATCCGGTAATGCGACGATGATGTACATGAAGGGACGCGTCCTCATCGTTGACGACGACACCGCACTGTCCGAGATGCTCGGGATCGTGCTGCGTGGCGAAGGGTTCGAGCCGTCGTTCGTGGCGGACGGCGACAAGGCACTCCAGGCTTTTCGGGATGTAAAACCGGACCTGGTACTGCTGGACCTGATGCTGCCCGGCCGTGACGGCATCGACGTCTGCCGCCAGATCCGTGCCGAGTCCGGCGTGCCGATCGTGATGCTCACCGCCAAGAGCGACACGGTCGACGTCGTGGTCGGGCTGGAATCCGGAGCCGACGACTATGTGATCAAACCGTTCAAGCCCAAGGAGCTTGTCGCTCGTGTGCGGGCCCGCCTGCGCAGAGCCGAAGAACCCACCCCGGAGCAGTTGGTGATCGGCGATCTGGTGATCGACGTGGCCGGCCACGCCGTGAAGCGGGACGGGCAGAACATCGCGCTCACCCCGCTGGAGTTCGACCTCCTTGTCGCACTCGCCCGCAAGCCCTGGCAGGTGTTCACCCGCGAGGTGCTTCTCGAACAGGTCTGGGGATACCGACACGCGGCGGACACCCGCTTGGTGAACGTGCACGTCCAGCGGCTGCGCTCGAAGATCGAGCGCGACCCCGAGCGTCCGGAGACCGTGGTCACCGTGCGCGGGGTCGGCTACAAGGCGGGACCGGCCTGACCTTGAGTTCGTTCCGGTGAGCACCGCACAGCGGTCGCCCTCTCCATCGGCCTGGTCCCTCGCCCTGCGTCGCGTACGCGGTGGCGTGGGCCGGGTCATGGCGTTGTGGAACAGATCGATCCAGTTTCGCGTCGTGGCCACCACCCTGGTGTTGTCCGTCGCGGTGATGGTGCTGCTCGGGGTGGTGGTGGTCGGCCAGGTCCGCAACGGCCTGCTGGACGCGAAGGTGGCCTCCGCCCGCTCCCAGGCCCAGGGCGGGATCGCCGATGCCCGGGCCCAGGCCGACGAGATCGCCACCAGCCCGGGCCGGCACGTCCAGGTACCCACCGGCGTGCCGGCCGGCACCCCGGCGTCCGGCAACCGGGTGAACACCGGCGACTGGCTCAACGCCCTGGTCAAGCAGCTCTCCAGCGGCGGCCAGGGGGTCTACGACGTGGCCGCCACCAGCCAGGACACGGCGGACAACCCGCCCGGGTCCGGTCGCAGCCCCCGCGCGTCCGGCGACGTGGTCCCCGACGCCAGCGTGCCGGACGAGCTGCGCCGCGAGGTCGGGCTCAAGCGCGGTGTGCCACTGCTCCAGTACACCCAGATCGTGCGCGAGGGCCAGCACGGCGAGGGCCCGGCCGAGACCACCCGCGAGGCCGGCCTGGTGGTCGGTGCGGAACTGGAGGATCCCGACGGCGGCTTCTACCAGCTCTACTACTTCTTCTCCTTCGGCCCGGAGGAGAAGACCCTGGGTCTGGTGCGCAGCACGCTGGCCACCGCCGGGGTCTTCCTGGTGCTGCTCCTGGTGGCGATCGCGGCGCTGGTGACCCGGTGGGTGGTCACCCCGGTGCGGATGGCGGCCCGGATCGCCGAGCGGTTGGCCGCCGGTCGTCTGGAGGAACGCATGCGGGTCGTCGGCGCGGACGACCTGGCGCGCCTGGGCTCCTCGTTCAACAAGATGGCCTCCAATCTGCAGAACCAGATCCGGCAGTTGGAGGAGCTCTCGCGCGTGCAACGCCGGTTCGTCTCGGACGTCTCGCACGAACTGCGCACCCCGCTGACCACCGTGCGGATGGCGGCCGACGTGCTGCACGAGGCCCGCGAGGACTTCGACCCGGCCACGCGGCGCTCGGCCGAGCTGTTGCAGAACCAGTTGGACCGGTTCGAGGCACTGTTGTCGGACCTGCTGGAGATCAGCCGCTTCGACGCCGGCGCGGCCGTGCTGGACGCCGAGCCGGTGGACCTGCGCGACCTGGTGCGTCGGGTGGTCGAGGGCGCGGAGCCGCTGGCCGAGCGGCGCGGCAGCCGACTGGTGGTGCGCGCACCGGACAAGCCGTGCGTGGCAGAGGTGGACCCGCGCCGGATCGACCGGGTGTTGCGCAACCTGGTGGTCAACGCGGTCGAGCACGGCGAGGGCCACGATGTGGTGGTCACCGTGGCCGGCGGCGAGGACTCGGTCGCGGTGGCCGTGCGCGACTACGGCGTGGGCCTCAAGCCCGGCGAGTCCTCGCTGGTGTTCGCCCGGTTCTGGCGGGCCGACCCGGCTCGGGCCCGGACCACCGGTGGTACCGGACTGGGCCTGTCGATCGCGTTGGAGGACGCGCACCTGCACGGCGGCTGGCTCCAGGCGTGGGGCGAGCCGGGCGGCGGCTCGCAGTTCCGGCTGAGCCTGCCCAAGACCGCGGGTGGCGATCTGGTGCGTTCGCCGCTGCCGTTGGAGCCCGAGGACTCGCGGGCGAATCGGGGCCTGGGCCCGGCGGGCTCGCCCTATCGGCGCACCGTGCGTGCGGCCGGCCCCGCGGGAGGCACTCGATGAGGCGGATCAGCCCGTTCCTGGCCCTGGTGTGCGTGTTGTGCACGCTCAGCGCGTGTGCGTCCATGCCGCACAGCGGCAGCGTGCGCGAGGCGGCCAAGGGCGAAAGCAAGGAGCAGGGCCCCGAGCAGCAGGTGCGGGTGTTCGCGGTGCCGCCCAAGCCCGGCGAGCAACCGCACGGGATGGTCGCCGGCTTCCTGGAGGCGGTCACCAGCGACGAGCCCGACTACACGACGGCGCGCGCCTACCTGACCCCGGAGGCCCGGGCCAAGTGGGTGCCCACCCGCGAGATCGTGGTGCTCGACTCGATCGCCCGGATCGAACTGGTCCCCGGCGCCGACGAGCGCACCTATCAGGCGGAGGTGTCGGGCACCAAGGTGGGCACGGTCGACAACCGCAACGCCTACCAGCCCGAACAACTGCCGAACGCGCAGTACCGGGCGACGCTGCAACTGCGGCTGGGTACCGACAACCAGTGGCGGATCGCCGACCTGCCGGACGGGCTGATCCTGTCCCGGGCCGAGTTCCACCGGATCTACCGGTCGGTGAACACCTACTGGTTCGCCACCGCGATGCCGGTGGGCAAGGACATCCTGGTGCCCGACCCGGTCTACCTGCGCAGCCGCGTCGGACTGACCTCGGCGCTGGTGCGCCAACTGGTGGGCGGGCCCACCGACTGGCTGCGGCCGGTGGTGGAGACCGCGTTCCCGGCGGGCACCGAACCCGCCGACCGGGTCGTCTCGATCGAGGACAACCGGATCGCCCGGGTGCAACTCAACCGGCAGGCCCGGCTCGCCCAGACCAAGGGCTGCGAGCGGATGGCCGCACAACTGCTCTACACCCTGCGCCAGGTCTCCGGAGTGGATTCCGTCTCGATCACCGGCGGCGGCGAGCCGATGTGCTCGCTGTCCTACGACGACGCCGCCCAGTACGACCCGGGGCGAGCGGCCCGGACGTCCGCGCCCACCGGCTACTTCATCGCCAAGGGCAACGTGGTCAACGTGGTGCCCGGCCCGAACGGCAATCCGCCGGTGTTGCCCGGACCGTTCGGCGACGGCACCTACAAGGTCGACCAGATCGCCGTCTCGCGCGATCCGTTCCGCCGCCGGATCGCGGGCATCGACACCAGCGGTCGCCGACTGCTGGTCGGCGACGTGGACGGCCACGGCGAGGTCCAGGAGTGGCTGACCACCGCTCCGGCGTCGCTGCTCAGTCCGACCTGGGACGGTCGCGGCGTGTTGTGGGTGCTCGACCGCACCAAGGACGCCGAACAGGTGCTCGCGCTGTACGAGGACGAGCGCAGGCAGATCACCCGGGTCGCGGTCGACGTGGAGGGCATCACCGCCGCCCGGATCACCGGCCTGCGGCTGTCCCCGGACGGCACCCGCGCCGCGCTGATCGTGGACAACGGCAAGGTGCTGATCGGTCGGGTGGAGCGTCGGGTGAACAACGGCGCGGTGGCCCTGACCATCGCCGCGCCACGCTCGGTGATCCCCTCGCTGGTCGAGGTCAAGGCGATCTCCTGGAACGGCCCCGACCGGCTCGCGGTACTCGGCAAGGAGGGCCAGGGCGCGCTGGCCCCGCAGATCGTGGACATCGACGGGGGCCTGTCGGTCTCCGTCGCCTCGGTCAACGGCATGCTGCGCATCGCGGCACCGGACGGCTCGGACCAGCCCCTGTTGGCGGACTCCGGCGAGGAGAACATCTACCAGTTGTCCCAGGGCAACAACTGGACCAAGGTGCACAGCGGCCTGTACCCGGTCTATCCGGGCTAGGCCCCGTCCGGCGGCCCCACCGGGATCCGCCGGACAGGGCCTGGCGGCGGGGCCGGTCGGCCGGCTCTCGGCGGGGCCGCGGGGTCGATCGGTCCCATCGGATTCGGTCGGATCGGGGGCGGTCCCGGTCGCGTCGGGTCCGCCTCGATCGTCCGCCACGGCGCGCCATGACCGGATCGGGTGGTTGTGCGTACCGTCGGTCCGTTTCGGGGCCGGCCGTGCGAGCTTGGGGGCATGGAACGGTCTCGGGTGCTCGCGGCGTGGGCCGACCTGATGCTGCCCGTGTGTTGCGCGGGTTGTGCCGAGTCCGGGGCGTTGCTGTGCGGGCGCTGCCGGGCGGTGTTCGCCGCGGCGCCCGTGCCCGTGCGGCCGACGCCGGCGCCGGAGGGGCTGCCGCCCGTGCACGCGGTCACCGCGTACCTGGGGCCGGTGCGCCCGGTGCTCGCCGCCTTCAAGGAGCACGGCGCGCGCCGACTGGCCCGCCCGCTCGGCGACGCGCTCGCGCGGGCCGCAGCGGCCGGGCTGCCCGATCCGGCCGGGTCCGCCCTGCTGGTCCCGGTGCCCTCGACCCGGGCCGCGGTGCGCCGCCGGGGTCGGGACGCCACCGGCGAGTTGGCCCGGCGCGCGGCCGGTCGACTGCGTGCGGCCGGAGTGCCCACCCGGGTGCTGCCGGCCCTGCGACATACCAGGCGAGTACGGGATCAATCAGGTCTTTCGGCGCATGAACGGAGGATGAACATCCGCCGATCAATGATCGTTTCGGACAGGTTGGCGCCCTTGTTTACGGGCATTAGTGTGGTGATCGTCGTCGATGATGTTTGCACCACCGGCGCAACTCTCGCGGAGGCGACCCGTGCGGTCCGAGCCGTGGGAGGGCGAGTCGGGGCGGCGGCCGTGGTGGCCGCGACGACCCGACGGCGCCGGGCGGAGCAGGACCATCGCCGACCTGGTCGGCCGGATGGGTGGCCACCCCTCCGGCATGGCGCAATGGATGGAGTTCTGCGTGGACATTGTCGTCAAGGGCCGCAAGACCGAGGTACCCGAGCGTTTTCGCAGGCACTGCGTCGAGAAGCTGGAGAAGATCCGCAAGCTCGACGACAAGGTGATCAGCGTTGACGTGGAGGTGTCCAAGGAGCGGAACCCGCGGCTGGCGGAGCGCTCGGACCGGGTGGAGATCACGCTGAACACGCGTGGTCCCGTCATCCGGGGCGAAGCCGCCGCGTCCGACCCATACGCCGCACTCGACATGGCGTGCGCGAGACTCGAAGCGCAGTTGCGCAAGGCCGCCGACCGGCGGCGCGTGCACCATGGTCACCGTTCCCCCGTATCGGTGGGCGCGGCCACTGCGGAGATCAATCACGCCGACCGGCTCAATGGGGCCGTGGTGGCGTCCGCGGAAGACATCGAGGCTGTGAAGAACGGCGAATTGAGGCCCCAGCCGCACATGGCGGGCCCGATCGAGGTAGACGGCGAAGGCCCCCTCGTGGTTCGCGAGAAGGTACACGCCGGGCGCCCGATGGCGCTCGACCAGGCGCTGTACGAGATGGAGTTGGTAGGCCACGACTTCTATCTGTTCATCGATTCGAGCACCAGGTGGCCGAGTGTGGTGTACCGCCGGCACGGCTACGACTACGGTGTGATCCACCTCAAGCCCGAGGACCGCGAGGACGGCGGACCGCAGTAAGCAGCGGTCGGGCCGTCCCGCCGCGCCCTTTGGCGGTCAACGGACGCCGAAACCCTTCGGGGTTTCGGCGTCGGTTGCGTTCTCGACCGTGGCGTTCCCTGGCGAAAGTTCCGCTTCGCAAGTACGTTCCGCACATAACACCCATCAGGGCCTGGCGTCGTGGCGATCACGTGGGATCATGTCCTGGACACGGATCGTGCCGACCCAGGGGGGAAACACGGTGGGTGAACAGTCTGTTCCGACCCGCGTGGACCACGGCTCAGCGGGCGAACCGATTCGCGTGCTGGTGGTCGACGACCACGATCTGTTTCGCCGGGGTCTGGACATCGTGCTCGCGCCCGAACCGGACATCACGGTGGTGGGCGAGGCGGGGGACGGCGCCGAGGCGCTGGAGGCCGCACAGGATCTGCTGCCCGACATCATCCTGATGGACGTCCGGATGCCCAGACGCGGCGGTATCGAGGCGTGCACGGCGATCAAGGAAGTCGCACCCAGCACGCAGATCATCATGCTGACGATGAGTGAGGAAGAGGCCGACCTCTACGACGCGATCAAGGCCGGCGCGACCGGCTATCTGCTGAAGGAGATCTCGCACGGCGAGGTGGCCTCGGCGATTCGCGCGGTGGCCGACGGGCAGTCGCAGATCAGTCCGTCGATGGCGGTCAAGCTGCTGACCGAGTTCAAGTCGATGAGCCGGCGCGACGACGAACGACGCCTGGTGCCGGCGCCGCGGCTGACCGATCGCGAGATCGAGGTGCTGCGGCTGGTGGCCACCGGGCGCAACAACCGCGACATCGCCAAGCAGTTGTTCATCAGCGAGAACACGGTCAAGAACCACGTGCGCAACATCCTGGAGAAACTCCAACTGCACTCGCGCATGGAGGCCGTGGTCTACGCGATGCGGGAGAAGATCCTGGAGATCGGCGACTGACCCGGCGGTGGCTGCCGACCGGGCGAGGATCCGCCCGGTCGGCAGTCGTGCGTGGGCGGATCAGCTCGCGAGCAGGGCGCCCAGCGGTGCGCGGGTGCGCTCGTGGTCGATGTGCTCGATCCGGACGTCCTGGCAACCCACCCACTGGGCGGCCTCGCGCAGCGCCCCGGCCGCCGCCGCGAGGGTGCGCTCGGTGACCTTGGCGCCGGCCTCGAAGGACAACCGCCGGGCCACCAGCGTGCGCCCCTCGCGAGCCGGGTCCACCCGGCCGACCAGCCGCCCGCCGGCGAGCAGCGGCATCACGAAGTAGCCGTGCACCCGCTTGGCGGCCGGCACATACGCCTCCAGGCGGTGCTCGAAGCCGCCGAACACCCTGGCGGTGCGCGGTCGGTCCCACACCAGCGCGTCGAACGGCGACAGCAGCGTGTTGCGATGCCGGCCGCGCGCGGGAGCGGCCAGCGCGGCGGGATCTGCCCAGATGCCCTCGCGGGCGGCCCGCTCGCCCCAACCCGCGACGGTGACCGGGACCAGGCCGCTGTCCGGCAGCGCGGCGTCGACCTCGGCCCGGGTCAGCCGGTACTGGTCCATCAGGTCGGCCCGGGTGGCCACGCCCAGTTGACGGCCCGCGAGGGCGACCAGGCGGCGCACGCACTCGGCGTCGTCGGGCTCCTCGGCGAGCAGGGCCGGCGGGATCACCCGCTCCGGCAGGTCGTACACCCGCTTCCAGCCCTCGCGGCGCACGCAGACCACGTCGCCGAAGGCGAGCGCGCGCTCGGCCGCGATCTTGGTCTCGCTCCAGTCCCACCACTCGCCCTTGTTCTTGGCGCCGCCCAGGCCGGTGGCGGTGAGCGGGCCCTCGGCGCGCAGCCGCTCCAGGACGTTGCGGTACGCCTCCTCGGTGACCCGTTGGCCCCACAGGTGACCGCGATCTCGGTGGTGCCGACGGCGGAAGGCGAAGTCGGGCCAGGTGTCCATCGGCAGCACACAGGCCGCGTGCGACCAGTACTCGAAGGCGGTCTCGCCACTCCAGTAGGCGGCCTCGACGGCCGGTCGACCGACCGCTCCCAGGCGGGCGTACGGCACCAGTTCGTGCGAGCGGGCCAGGGTCGAGATGGTGTCGAGCTGTACCGCGCCGAGCGCGTGCAGCACGCCCAGGACGCCGGTGCGGCGGTCGGGGGCACCGAGGAAGCCCTGGGCGGCCAGCACGATCCGGCGGGCCTGGTCGGCGGTCAGCTCGGCGACGGGGTGCCGGTCGGCTGTCGGCTGTGGGGTCATGGACGCCACCTTAGAACGTATGTTCGCATCAGGTGTCCGTGGCGAGCCGGGCATGCAGATGTACGTCCGCGAACGGTTCGTCGGCACCGGTGAAGCACTGCCGCAGTACTCCTTCGAGTGCATATCCCGCCGCGCCCGCGACCGCGCACGAGCCGGCGTTGGTCACGGCGTGCCGCAGTTCCACCCGGTGCAGGTCCAGTGCGCCGAACGCCCAACGGCTCACCGCGCCCACCCCGTGTCGGGCCACGCCACGACCTCGGGCGTGCTCCAGCGTCCAGTAGCCGATCGCGGTGGTGCGCCACCGCGGGGTGGTGTCGGCGAGCCCCACATGGCCGAGGACCTCGCCGGTCACCGCGTCCATCACCGCGAACGAGGGCCCCTCGCCGTCGGCCCAGCGCCGCGCGCGGGTGGCCAGCCACGCGCTCGGATCACCGTCCGTCGGCACCGCCATCCAGCGGGTGATCTCCGGATCGGCGAGAGCGGTGCGGACCACGTCGACGTCGTGTTCGTTCCAGGGGCGGAGCTGAAAGCGCCCCGCCGCGATCTCCACAGGTTCCATGCCGGTCACTGTGCCGGCCCGCGAGGCTCGATCCCGGCTTGCCTCCTCGCATACGATGGCCGTATCGGCGGGACGGGCCCCGCCGTGCCGTCACGTCCGAAAGGCGGGCGGGCGCCGTCGGGCAAGGAGCTCATCCAGCGTGTCTATCTTCGATAAGGTCCTGCGCGCCGGCGAGGGCAAAATCCTGCGCAAGCTCAACCGCATCGCAGATCAGATCGAGTCGATCGAAGATGACTTCAAGGACCTCTCCGACGCCGAGCTGCGCGCACTGACGGACGAGTACAAGCAGCGCTACGCCGACGGGGAGACCCTCGACGACCTGCTTCCGGAAGCCTTCGCCACCGTTCGCGAGGCCGCCCGCCGCACCCTGGGCCAGCGGCACTACAAGGTGCAGCTCATGGGCGGCGCCGCGCTGCACCTGGGCAACATCGCCGAGATGCGCACCGGCGAGGGCAAGACCCTCGTCTCGACGCTGCCCGCCTACCTGAACGCGATCGCCGGCGAGGGCGTGCACGTGGTCACGGTCAACGACTACCTCGCCGAGCGCGACTCGGAGTGGATGGGACGCGTCCACCGCTTCCTGGGGCTGACCGTCGGCTGCATCCTGGCCAACATGCCGCCGCACGAGCGCCGCAAGGCGTACGGCTACGACATCACCTACGGCACCAACAACGAGTTCGGCTTCGACTACCTGCGCGACAACATGGCGTGGTCGGCCGACGAGCTGGTGCAGCGCGGCCACTTCTTCGCCGTGGTCGACGAGGTCGACTCGATCCTGGTCGACGAGGCCCGTACACCGCTGATCATCTCCGGCCCGGCCGACCAGGCCACGAAGTGGTACGCCGACTTCGCCAAGATGGTCAAGCGGCTCAAGCGCGGCGAGGCGGCCAACCCGCTCAAGGGCATCGAGGAGACCGGCGACTACGACGTCGACGAGAAGAAGCGCACCGTCGCCATCCACGAGTCCGGCGTCGGCCGGGTCGAGGACTACCTCGGCATCGACAACCTCTACGAGGCGGTCAACACCCCGCTGGTCGGCTACCTGAACAACGCCATCAAGGCGAAGGAGCTGTACAAGCGGGACAAGGAATACGTGGTCGTGGACGGCGAGGTGCTCATCGTCGACGAGCACACCGGCCGCATCCTCGCCGGTCGCCGCTACAACGAGGGCATGCACCAGGCGATCGAGGCCAAGGAGGGGGTGGACATCAAGGACGAGAACCAGACCCTGGCCACCGTCACCCTCCAGAACTTCTTCCGCCTGTACAAGAAGCTCGGCGGCATGACCGGTACGGCGATGACCGAGGCCGCCGAGTTCCACCAGATCTACAAGCTCGGCGTGGTGCCCATCCCCACCCACCGCTCGGTGCAGCGCGTGGACCAGTCCGACCTCGTGTACAAGACCGAGGAGGCCAAGTTCGACGCGGTGGTCGAGGACATCACGCAAAAGCACGAGAAGGGCCAGCCGGTCCTGGTCGGCACCACGAGCGTGGAGAAGTCCGAGTACCTCTCCGCCCAACTGCGCAAGCGCGGCGTGCCGCACGAGGTGCTCAACGCCAAGCACCACGAGCGCGAGGCGCAGATCGTCGCGCAGGCCGGCCGCAAGGGCGCGGTCACGGTGGCCACCAACATGGCCGGCCGCGGTACCGACATCATGCTCGGCGGCAACCCGGACCACCTGGCCGCGGCCGAGCTGGCCCAGCGCGGGCTCACCCCGACCGAGACGCCGGAGGAGTACGAGAGCGCCTGGCCGGACGCGCTGGAGAAGGCCAAGAAGGCGGTCAAGGCCGAGCACGAGGAGGTCTCCGACCTCGGCGGCCTGTACGTGCTGGGCACCGAGCGGCACGAGTCCCGCCGGATCGACAACCAGCTCCGCGGTCGTTCCGGCCGCCAGGGCGACCCGGGCGAGTCGCGCTTCTACCTCTCGCTCGGCGACGACCTGATGCGTTTGTTCAAGGCGAACATCGTCGAGCGCGTGCTGACCCTGGCCAACGTGCCCGAGGACCAGCCGATCGAGTCGAAGATGGTCTCCAACGCGATCAAGTCCGCGCAGACCCAGGTCGAGCAGCAGAACTTCGAGATCCGCAAGAACGTGCTCAAGTACGACGAGGTGCTGAACCGCCAGCGCGAGGTGATCTACGGCGAGCGCCGCCGGGTGCTCGCGGGCGAGAACCTGCAGGAGCAGATCGGCCACTTCATCGACGACACCGTCCAGGCGTACGTGCACGGTGCGACCGAGGGCTTCGCCGAGGAATGGGACCTGGAGAAGCTCTGGGCCGAACTCAAGCGCCTCTACCCGGTCAGCGTCACGATCGAGGAGGTCGAGGAGGAGTTCGGCGACCGCTCCGACCTGGACACCGAGCAGCTCGTCGAACTGCTGCGGGCGGACGCCCAGGCCGCCTACGCGCTGCGCGAGGAGAAGCTCGGCGAGGAGGTCACGCGCGAGCTGGAGCGCCGGGTCATCCTTTCGGTGCTCGACCGCCGCTGGCGTGAGCACCTCTACGAGATGGACTACCTCCAGGAGGGCATCGGCCTGCGGGCGATGGCGCAGCGCGACCCGCTGGTGGAGTACCAGCGCGAGGGCTTCGACATGTTCAACGCCATGATGGAGGGCATCAAGGAGGAGTCGGTCGGCTACCTCTTCAACGTCGAGGTCGAGATCGAGCAGGTGCCCGAGGCGCCGAGCATCTCGATCGACAAGGCCGCGCCGCTGCCGGAGATCCACGCGAAGGGCCTGGACGCGCCCCAGCGGCCGGCGCACCTGCAGTACAGCGCGCCGACGATCGACGGCGAGGGTGGCGTGGTCACCTCCGAGGAGAGCTTCGACGAGGACGAGGTCGAGCTCGACGAGGGTGCGACTCGGGCCGAGCGGCGGCGGGCTCAGCGGGCGAAGCGCAAGAAGAAGTAGTCGGCGGGGGCGGGTGGGCCTGCGGCCCGCTTGTCCTCGAACGCCGGTTGGGCCGGATGTTCGACCCGAGGGCCCGGATCGCTGTGGCGATTCGGGCCCTCGGGCTTTCCGGGTCAGGTCAGGTTGTCGTGTTCCAGGGCTGTGCACAGCCAGGTGTCGGTGGGCCGGCGGGTGGGGGCGTCGCGTTCGAGGCGGAAGGCCAGGGTGAGGACCCAGGAGGCGGCGCGCAGGCGGGCGTAGCCCTCGGCGACGCCGTCGGCGGGGGTGCGACCGCCGCACGATTCCACGCTCAGCCGGCCGACCCGGCGGGCGGCGAGGCGGCGGACCAGGTGTTGCGTGGTGGCGTAGACGGCCGCGGAGGCGTACGGGCGCAGTTGGCCGACCGTGCGCAGGCCGGAGCCGATCTCGGCCAGGGCGTGGGCCAGCCGCCGGGCGCGCAGGCGGGCCTCGGTCGGGTCCGGCTCGGCCGGGGTGTGGATCAGCCGCAGGGCGGGGCGCGATACCGGCCGGGGGACGAAGTCGGGGTCGGCGGCCAGTGCGAGGGAGCCGTGTACCCGCGCGGATCGGTACGCGGGGGCGTCCGGCGCGAGGAGCGCGCGTGGCGAGCTACGGGCCGGGGCCGGGTCGAAGGGGCTTTCGCCGGCGGGTGCGCGCACCACGTACAGGTGCGGTGGCGAAGTGGTGCGGGCGGTGTTCGTGTGGACCATGGGTCCTCCCCGAGAAGTGCCGAACATGACGTGCCCGCCGCCGACGTGCCGGGCATGGGTGTGCCGCACTCGTTCCGCTCGTTCCCCCGACCGGGACGTGTGCAGGCACTTCCTAGCCGGCTCGCGGCGCATGGTCAACCATTCGTTCGGCCGACCCGGGGATTACGCTGACGCGTCGACTCACGCAATGTGGCGGTAGGTCGACCGTCACCCCGGCTCCCGTCGCACACGAACGGATGTCGGGATTTCACTCGATTGGAGTCGCCCGATGCGCGTGTTCATCCCCACCACGCCCGCAGGTCTGGCCTCGGTGCACGCCGACGGCGGGATCGGGTCGGCGCCGGTGGTCGCGTTCGCGGTCACCGACGCGTTTCGTACCTGGTACGACAGCTCGGACGAGGAGGAGTTGGAGTACGGGGCGCTGACCCGGGCCGCCGAGGACTCGTTGCGGTTGCTCGCGGCCGAGCCGGGGGCGATGCGCCGGGTCGTGCTGGCGGCGGATGTGCCGGACGCGCTGGTGCGCGAGCGGGCGCAGGACGGGCCGGGCGCGGTCCTGGTGGACGCGACGGTGCCGCGCAAGCGGATCGCGGCGGTGCACATGGACACCACCGAGGCCGAGGGCGCGATCGCCGCGGCGCTGGCCGGCGGACTCACCGACGAGTGGATCGAGGCGACCGAGGAGCACGAGCTGTTGTGGTTCGCGACACAGGAGCTGGCCGATCTGCTGTGAGCGCGCCCACGGCACAATGAAGGTCCATGAAGAGTCGATCTCCGCACCTGGTCTGGGACTGGAACAGCACGCTGTTCCACGACATGGACGCGATCATCGCGGCCACCAATGCCTCGTTCGCTCTGCTCGGGCTGCCGCCGATGACGCTGGAGCGCTATCGCGAGCTGTATTGCGTGCCCGTGCCCAAGTTCTACGAGAAGGTCACCGGCCGGGTCCCCGAGCCGGCCGAGTGGGTGTTGCTCGACGACGCCTTCCAGGAGGTCTACACCGCGCACAGCGCGCTGTGTGAGCTGGCCGACGGTGCGGACGAGTTGCTGCACGCCTGGCAGCGCGAGGGTGGCACCCAGTCGTTGTTGTCGTTGACCGCGCACGAGGCGCTGATGCCGTTCGTGCGCCGGTTCGGGATCGAGGACCGGTTCGTCCGGGTGGACGGGCGGGTGGGTCCGGCCGGCGGCGGCAAGGCCGAGCACCTGGTCCGGCACCTGGCCGGGCTGGGTCGGGAGCCGGCCGAGGTGGTGCTGATCGGCGATGCCGCCGACGACGCGGCGGCGGCGTTGCACGTGGGCGCGCGGGCGGTGTTGTACTCGGGCGGTTCGCACGCGCGGGCCGGCCTGGAGGCGGTCGGCGTGCCGGTGGTGGATTCGCTCGCGGACGCGGTGGAGCTGGCGCGTACCCTGCCGGGCTGAGCCGTGCGCGGCCGTCGGGCGGGTCGAGTGCTCAGGCCGGTGCCTTGGCCCGCAGGACCCGGACGAACTCGCGCATCCAGGCCGGATGGTCGACCCAGCTTCGGGCGGAGACCAGGGTGCCGTCGACGACCGCCTCGCCGTCCACCCAGGTGCCGCCCGCGGCTCTGATGTCCGGCGCGATCGTCGGGTAGGCGGCGGTCCGGCGCCCGGTCAGCATGCCCGCGGCGGCGGCGATCAGCGGGCCGTGACAGATCTGCGCGATCGGCTTGTCCGCCTCGAAGAAGTGCCGCACCAGGCGCTGTACGACCGGGTTGTTGCGCAGGTATTCCGGCGCCCGGCCGCCCGGCAGCACGAGCGCGACGTAGTTCTCCGGCCGCACCTCCACGAACGCGAAGTCGGCCGGCCACGTGTAGCCGGGCTTCTCGGTGAAGGTGTCGAAGCCGTCGACGAAGTCGTGCACGACGAAGGCGAGCTTCTTGCGCGAGGGGCCCGCCACGTGCACGTCGTACCCCTCCTCGCGCAGGCGTTGGTACGGGTAGAGCACTTCCAGCGACTCCGCCGCGTCGCCGGTGATCAGCAGCACCTTCTTGGCCATGACGATCGTCTCCCCACCGAATTCGTCCCGCCGTGCACGGATGTCGCCCTCGACCGTCCACGGTGCCCCGGACGTCGCCTTCGGGGCAATGGGTACGAGGTGTCCGGAGCGACCGGGAAATTACTTACAGCCTGTTCCAAGATCCCCTCTCGGCGGTCGAGGGGCACCCGAGTAGCCTGACGATGCGGCGACGCCGCGCGGCCGCGGGCCGGGACGACGGAGTCCCGGAACCACCGCCGGTCGGACGACGTCGCCTGAAACAGGTACTCGCGACAAAGCGGGTACCGGCAATACACGGCCGGGCACGCCCGGGGACGGCAATGGTCACGCAACGGCGCGCGACAGGAGCGGCAGCATCATGCAGAGCAAGCTGGACGAGGCGAAGGCGGAGCTTCTCGCCCGAGCGGCGGAAGCGGCACGAGCGGCATCGTCACAGCACGGAGGCGGCGGGCCCGAGGGCCCGAACCGGGTGGACCTCGATGTCCTCCTGTCCCGCTATTACCGGCACACCGCACCCGACGACCTGATCGATCGCGATCCGGTCGACGTGTACGGCGCGGCGATCTCGCACTGTCGACTCGCGGCGGAGCGCCCTCAGGGCACCGCGCGGGTCCGGGCGTACACGCCCACGGTGGAGGAGAACGGTTGGGCTTCGGGGCACACCGTGGTCGAGGTGGTCACCGACGACATGCCCTTCCTGGTGGACTCGGTCACCAACGAGCTGTCCCGCCAGGAGCGCAGCATCCACGTGGTGATCCACCCCCAGCTCATCGTGCGGCGCACGATCGCCGGCGAGCTGCTGGAGATCGTGGACACCACCGACGCACACGGGGTGCCCGAGGACGCGATCATCGAGTCCTGGATGCACATCGAGATCGACCGGGAGAGCGACCGCGAGGACCTGCGCTCGGTCGAGGCGGGGTTGCAGCGCATCATCCGCGACGTGCGCGAGGTGGTCGAGGACTGGGCCAAGATGCGCGACACCTCGCTGCGGTTGGCCGACGAACTCGCGAGCGACCCGCCGGCGGCGCTGCCGGAGGAGGAGATCGGCGAGGCGTGGGAGCTGCTGCGCTGGCTCTCCGAGGACCACTTCACCTTCCTCGGGTACCGCGAGTACGACCTGGTGTGCGAGGACGACGAGGACGTGCTGCGCGCGGTGCCCGGTACCGGTCTCGGTATCCTGCGCGCCGACCAGGACCTGTCCGCGTCCTTCAGCCGGCTCTCCACCCAGGCACGCGCGAAGGCCCGGGAAAAACAGCTGCTGATCCTGACCAAGGCCAACTCGCGGGCGACCGTGCACCGCTCGGCCTACCTCGACTACATCGGCGTGAAGAAGTTCGACGCGGCCGGCAACGTGGTCGGCGAGCGTCGCTTCCTGGGGCTGTTCAGCTCCGCCGCGTACACCGACAGCGTCCAGCGCATCCCGGTGGTGCGCCGCAAGGTGCACGCGGTGCTGGACAAGGCCGGCTTCCCGCCGGTCAGCCACGACGGCCGGGACCTGCTGCAGATCCTGGAGACCTACCCGCGCGACGATCTGTTCCAGATCGCCGTGGACGAGCTGCACGACATCGTGATCAGCGTGCTCTACCTCCAGGAGCGCCGCCGGTTGCGGCTGTTCCTGCGCAAGGACGAGTACGGCCGGTTCTACTCGGCCCTGGTCTACCTGCCGCGTGACCGGTACACCACCGAGGTCCGGCTCAAGATGCAGGACATCCTGCTCGCCGAGCTGGCCGGTTCGGTGGTCGACTACACCGCGCGCAACACCGAGTCCGTGCTCGCGCGCCTGCACTTCACGGTGCGCGTGCCCACCGGCGCCGAACTGGGCGACCCGGACGTGGACTACATCGAACGACTGCTGGCCGAGGCCACCCGCTCGTGGATCGACGACTTCGGCGAGGCCCTCGTCGCCGAATGCGGCGAGGAGAGCGCGGCCGAGCTGTCCCGGCGCTACGCGCACGCGTTCAGCGAGGGCTACAAGTCCGACTTCCCGCCCCGGACCGCGGTGGCCGACCTCAAGCGGATCGAGGAGCTGACCCCCGAGGCGGACTTCAAGCTGCACCTGTACGAGCCGATAGGAGCACTGCCGGGCGAGCGGCGGTTCAAGATCTATCGCTCCGGTGGGCACGTGTCGCTCTCCGAGGTGCTGCCGATTCTGCAGCGCATGGGTCTGGAGGTCGTCGACGAGCGGCCCTACGAGCTGCGCCGCGCCGACGGGACCGTGGCGTGGGTGTACGACTTCGGCCTGCGTTACGACGCGACGTCGATGTACGGGCAGCCCGAGGACGTCAAGGAGCTGTTCCAGGACGCGTTCTCGGCGACCTGGACCGGGCGGGCGGAGAACGACGGGTTCAACGCCCTGGTCTTCCGGGCCGGGCTGACCTGGCGCCAGGCGATGGTGCTGCGTGCGTACGCCAAGTACCAGCGGCAGGCCGGGACCACCTTCGGGCAGGAGTACATCGAGGACGTCCTGGTCTCCAACCCGCACACCACGCGGCTGTTGGTGAACCTGTTCGAGGCCCGCTTCTCGCCGGGCCACCAGCAGGCCGGCACCGAGCTGGTGGACGGCATCGTCGAAGCCATCGAGGGCGCTCTGGACCAGGTGGCCAGCCTGGACGAGGACCGCATCCTGCGTTCCTTCCTGGCGATGGTCAAGGCGACCCTGCGGACCAACTTCTTCCAGCACCGCGAGGACGGCGAGGCGCACGACTACCTCTCGCTCAAGTTCGACCCGCAGGAGATCCCGGACCTGCCCGCGCCGCGGCCCAGGTTCGAGATCTTCGTCTACTCGCCCCGGGTCGAGGGTGTGCACCTGCGCTTCGGCGCGGTCGCGCGCGGCGGACTGCGCTGGTCGGACCGGCGCGAGGACTTCCGCACCGAGATCCTGGGCCTGGTCAAGGCGCAGATGGTCAAGAACACGGTGATCGTGCCGGTCGGCGCCAAGGGCGGCTTCTTCTGCAAGCAACTGCCCGACGCCTCGGACCGCGAGGCGTGGCTGGCCGAGGGCATCGCCTGCTACCGCACCTTCATCGGCGCGCTGCTCGACATCACCGACAACCTGGTGGACGGCGCGGTCGTGCCGCCGGCGGACGTGGTGCGCCACGACGCGGACGACACCTACCTGGTGGTGGCCGCGGACAAGGGCACCGCGACGTTCTCCGACATCGCCAACGAGGTGGCGCAGGCGTACGGCTTCTGGCTGGGCGACGCGTTCGCCTCCGGCGGCTCGGCGGGCTACGACCACAAGGGCATGGGCATCACCGCGCGCGGTGCGTGGGAGTCGGTCAAGCGGCACTTCCGCGAACTGGGTCACGACACCCAGACCGAGGACTTCACCGTGGTCGGCATCGGGGACATGTCCGGTGACGTGTTCGGCAACGGCATGCTGCTGTCCGAGCACATCCGACTGGTCGCCGCCTTCGACCACCGGCACATCTTCCTGGACCCGAACCCGGACGCGGCGGCCTCCTTCGCCGAGCGGCGCCGGTTGTTCGACCTGCCGCGCAGCTCGTGGGCGGACTACGACAAGGAGCTGATCTCGGCCGGCGGCGGGGTCTACCCGCGCACCGCCAAGTCGGTGCCGATCAGTGCCCCGGTGCGTCAGGCGCTGGGGCTGCCGGCCGGGATGATCCGACTCACCCCGGCCGACCTGATGAAGGCGATCCTGAAGGCCCCCGCGGACCTGTTCTGGAACGGTGGAATCGGCACCTACATCAAGTCGAGCGGCGAATCGCACGCCGACGTCGGCGACAAGGCCAACGACGCGATCCGGGTCAACGGCGCCGATCTGCGGGTCAAGGTCGTCGGCGAGGGCGGCAACCTGGGTTGCACCCAGCTCGGTCGGGTCGAGTTCGCGCTCGCCGGCGGCCGGATCAACACCGACGCGATCGACAACTCGGCGGGCGTGGACACCTCGGACCACGAGGTGAACATCAAGATCCTGCTCAACCAGGTAACCGCCGCCGGCGACATGACCCTCAAGCAGCGCAACGAGCTGCTCGCGGCCATGACGGACGAAGTCGGACACCTGGTGTTGGCCGCCAACTACGGCCAGAACTGCGCGCTGTCCAACGCGGTCTCCCAGGCCGGCAGCCTGCTGCACGTGCACATGCGGTACATGCGCCGGCTGGTGCGCGACGGGCACCTCGACCGGGAGATCGAGTTCCTGCCCACCGATCGGCAGTTGCGCGAGCGGCAGCAGAACGGGCAGGCGATGACCCAGCCCGAGCTGGCCGTGCTGCTGGCGTACACCAAGATCGTGATGGCCCAGGACCTGATCGCCTCGGACCTGCCGGACGACCCGTTCCTGGCACGGGAGTTGTACCGCTACTTCCCCAGCGCGCTGCGGGCGAGGTTCGTCGAGCAGATGGACCGGCACCCGCTGCGCCGGGACATCATCACCACCGTCGTGGTCAACGAGGTGGTCAACCTGGCCGGTCTCTCGTTCATGTTCCGCATGCGCGAGGAGAGCGGCGCGTCGGCGGAGGAGGTGGCCCGGGCGCACATCACCGCGCGGGAGATCTTCGGCGTCGATCGCATCATGGGCGCGATCGCGGCGCTGGACAACAAAGTCCCGGCCGAGATGCAGACCACGCTGCGGCTGCACAGTCGGCGGCTGATCGAGCGGGCCACCCGCTGGTTCCTGGGCAGCCGGCGCGAGATCGACATCGCCGCGCAGGTGGAGTTCTTCCGGGACGGGGTGGCCGAGGTGGTCGCACACCTGCCCAAGGTGCTGCGCGGCTCGGACCTGGCCTGGATGGACGGGCTGTACGAGGAGTTCACCGGGGCCGGCGTGCCGACCGAACTGGCCACCGCGGTGGCCGGGATGTCCTCGGCGTACGCGGCGCTGGACATCGTCGAGGTGGCCCGCGATTCCGAGCGTGCGGTGCTCGACGTCGCGCAGGTGTACTTCGACATCGCCGACCGGCTGCCGATCGCGTACCTGCTCGACCGGATCATCGAACTGCCGCGCAGCGACCGGTGGAAGTCGATGGCCCGCGCTTCGCTGCGCGAGGATCTGTACGCGGCACAGGCCGGGCTCACCGCGGAGGTGCTCGGTTCCGGGGACCCGGACGACAGCCCGGAGTTGCGGTTCAAGGCGTGGGAGCACAAGAACGCGCCGGTGCTCACCCGGGCACGGTCCACGCTGGACGAGTTGCAGGAGGCGGAGAACTACGACCTCGCGACGCTCTCGGTCGCTATGCGGACGATCCGTACGCTGCTGCGGACCGGTAGCAAGAGCTGATCGGTGCGCAAGCGCCGCCGGCCCGGAACCCGCCGGGGTTCCGGGCCGGCGGCCTGTTCGGGCCCGACTACGGTTCGAGCATCAGCAGTTCGTGGTGGCTGCGTTCGCGCACCGCCCACCAGCACGGCAGGTAGATCACCGCGGGCAGGCCGGCCACCAGGATCGACCAGGTCGGGCAGTTCATCAGTGCCGCCACCAGTGCGACGAATACGTGGATCAGGCCCACCGCGGCCGCCCGGGCGAGTGCCCCGGTGCCGCGCCGCATCGCGTCGCGCACCCCGGCCACGCCCATGCCGCAGACCACCGCGACACCCGCGCACAACACCGACGCGATCAGCAGCAGGTCGCCGAGCCCTTCCAGGCTCTTGCGGTCGTCGCGCACCGCGAACGACATGATCGCCAACGTGACGGCGGTCGCGCTCATCAGCACCGTCTCGACGGCCAGCGCGATCAGCAGGGTTCGCAGAAAACCGATTCGACGATTTCCCCTCATAGTTCCCCCGAAATGACGTTTGCCCCCCGTTCGGTACACCCCCGAGCCGGTTCCGAAGCGGCGGGGAGCACCCTACGCCTTCGGACGATGCCACACGGAATCCCGTTCCCGAAGTCGGGTCGGTAACGATGGCGGTACGAAACACGGTGGGAAACACGAAGGCCGCGGGGTTCGTCCGGGCGTTGCCGGACGGCCCCGCGGCCTTCGCCGCGATGTCCTCGGGACGTCGATCGAGCGCCGGCAACCTGCGCGACGACGTGCTCGACGACGTGCTCGACGACCTGATCGACCCCCTGCTCGACTACTTGACGGCGCCCGCCATCACGCCCTGGACGAAGTAGCGCTGGAAGCTGAAGAAGACGATCACCGGGACGATCAGCGACAGGAAGGCGCCGGGTGCCAGCACGTCGATGTTGGCGCCGAACGCCCGGGATTGGGACTGCAACGCGACGGTCAGCGGCGCCGATTCGGTGTCCGCGTAGATCAACGCGATCAGCATGTCGTTCCACACCCACAGGAACTGGAAGATGCCCAGCGACGCGATGGCCGGCAGGCCCAGCGGCAGGATGACCCGGAAGAAGATGGTCAGGTCGGTGCCACCGTCCATCCGGGCGGCCTCCAGCAGGTCGCGGGGGATGCCCGCGAAGTAGTTGCGCAGCAGGAACACCGCGAACGGCAGGCCGAAGGCGACGTGGAAGAGCACCACGCCCGCGATGGTGCCGAACAGGCCGGTGTCGCCGTACAACTTCGAGATCGGGATCAGCGCGACCTGTACCGGCACCACCAACAGGCCGACCACGATCAGGAACAGCCAGTCCCGACCGGGGAATTCCAGCCACGCGAAGGCGTAGGCCGCGAGCGAGCCGATCAGGATCACCAACAGCGTGCTGGGCACGGTGATCCAGATCGTGTTGAAGAACGCCCGGGTCATGTCCTTGTTGTCGAGCAGCTTGTCGTAGTTCGAGAAGGTCAGGTCGCTCGGTTTGCCCAGCACCTTCCACCAACCGGACTTGCTCATCTCCTGCGGGTCGCGCAGCGAGGAGACGAGCAGACCGAAGGTGGGCATCAGCCAGAACAACGCGATCAGCACGAGTGCGACCGCCGCCAGGCCGCCGCCGGTGCGGCCCACGATCCGGGAGGCCAGGCCGCGCTTGATGCCTCCCTCCCCGCCCACCGGTGGTTGTCGAGGCTTCGTCAGGTCGGGGGCTGCGGACGCGCTCACCGGTTCTCCCTTCGGAAGCGTCGGATGTTGAACAACATCGCCGGCAGTACCAGCAGGAAGAGCAGGATGCCGATGGCGCTGCCCAGGCCCTGGTTGTTGCCGCCGCCGAAGGAGGCGATGTACATCTGCAGGGCCAGGACGTTGGCCTCCTTCTGCGACGAGCCCAGCGAGATGATGTACACCAGGTCGAAGATCTTGAGCACGTTGATCACCAGAGTGACCATCACCACCACCAGCACCGGGGACAGCAGCGGGATGGTGACCCGGCGGAAGACCTGCCATTCGGTCGCGCCGTCCACGCGCGCGGCCTCCAGCGCGTCCCTGGGGATCGCGGCCAGGCCCGCCGCGATCAGCACCATCGCGAAGCCCGCCCACATCCAGATGTAGGCGCCGATGATCGCGGCGGTGATCAGGTTCGGCCCGAGCCAGTCGTAGCCACCGAAGGACTTGGCGAAGTTGCCCTCGGTCAGCCGCAGTTGCACCGGGCCCTCGCGGGCGGCGGAGGCGGGCATGGTGAACGAGCCGTCCTTGCCGGTGGTCGCGCTCGCGACGGTCCTCCCGCCACGCACCGCCTCGACCCGGACGCCCGGCAGGCCCTTCTCGCCGGGATCGACCACGCCCGGCTTGCCCGCGTTGCCCTTGCTGAAGTCGACCCACACCACGCCGCCGAGTCCGCCGGCGGCCGGCACCCCGGGCCTGGCGTCCCGCGCGTCGCCGGGAATCTTTTCCGCGGGCAGGGAGACCAGCGGCAGCAGTGCGGTGCCGCCCGGCCCGGTGCCGGCCCGGGTGACGAAGCCGCCGCCCTGAGGGGTGAGCACGGTGTCGTTGCGTGGGCGGGCACCCGGATACGGCGCGCCCTCGCTGAAGATGTCGTGCACGCTCGTGATCACCGCGTTGGCCACGCCCTGGTCGGGCTCGCGGTCGTAGACGAGCCGGAAGGTGATGCCCGCGGCCAACATGGACACGGCCATCGGCATGAAGACGATCAGCTTGAACGCCGTGGCGAACCTGACCCGTTCGGTCAGCACCGCGAAGATCAGGCCGAGCGAGGTGACCGCGGCCGGTACCACCAGGACCCAGATCAGGTTGTTCTCGAGTGCGGTGAAGGTGTCGTCGTCGGTGAACAGTTCCTTGTAGTTGTCGATCCCCACGAAGTCCGACCAGCCGTCCGCGCCGAACAGGCTGCGCAACAACGACCACACGATCGGATAGGCGACCAGGACGGCGAGCATGACGATGGCCGGCAGCAGGAACAGCCAGCCCAACAGGGCGCCCGAACCGAGCCCGCGCGACTCGCGCGCGGGCATCGGCTTCGTCTTCTCGGGCACCGCGACCGGTACGGGTGCCTTGTCACTCATGGCAGCGGATCACCCGCCCGCGTATGCCTTGGCGGCGTCCGCTTCGAGCTTGCTCTGCGCCCCGGCCACGTCCGAGGGGTTGCGCAGGAAGTCCTGGAGGTCGCGCCATTCGCCCTCACCCTTGGTGCCGCCGAACGCGGCCGGTGCCTGGTCGGAGAGGTCGAAGCGGAAGTCGTCGCCCGCGCCGATCAGGTTCTTGGCGATCCCGCGCGTGGTGTCGTCGCGATAGGCGGCGAGGTCCAGGTTCTTGTTCGGTGAGAGGTAACCACCCTGCTGTGCCCACACCTTGGCGGCGTCCGGCGAGGCCAGGTACTTGAGCAACGCCTGCGCGCCGGGGGAGTCCTTCATCGCCACGGCCACGTCGCCGCCGGTGACCACCGGCGCCTTGCCGGTGCCGACCGCCGGGAACCCGAAGAACTTCGCGTCGGTGCCGATCTTGGCCTTGGTGTCCTTGATGATGTTGGTGCCGATGAAGTCGCCGCCGGAGATCATCCCCGCCTTCGGCGGGTCGCCGAACACCTGGGGCACCGAGGCCGGGAACTCGGTCTGGAGCACACCGCCGCTGCCGCCGGGGAACCAGTCGCCCTTGCCGAAGACCTGGGCCAGGGTCTCCAGGGCGGTCTTGACCGAGGGGTCGGTCCACGGGATCTTGTGCTGGGCCAACTGGTCGTACTTCTCCGGGCCGGCCTGGCTCAGGTAGATGTTCTCGAACCAGTCGGTGAGCACCCACCCGTCGGCGCCGCCGATGGCGAACGGCGGGGTGCCGGAGTCGGAGATCAGGCCCGCGTTCTTGAGCAGGTCCTCCCAGGATTTGGCCTCGGTCGCGCCCGCGTTCTCGTAGACCTTGGCGTTGTACCAGACCAGCGACTTGTTGGCGCCCTTGTAGTAGACGCCGTAGAGCTTGTCCTGGTACGAGCCGAGCTTTTGCCACTGGCTCGAGAAGTTGGCCTGCACGGCCTGCTGCACGTCGGCCGACAGTGGCTTGATCCAGCCCTTTTGGGCGAACTGTTGGAGTACGCCCGGCTGGGCCAGGAACGCCACGTCCGGCGGCGCGTTGCCCTCGACCCGTTGGCCGAGGAAGGTGGAGGCGCTGTCGCCGGTGGGAATGAACTCGGTCTTGGCTCCGGTGCGCTTCTCGAAGTCGGCGAGCACCTTCTTGAACGCCGCCTGCTCGTCACCGGTCCACACCGCGGCCACGCTCACCGTGGTCCCGTCGAGCCGGGGTACGGCCGGCGCGCCGCTCCCGCTCGGCGTCGAGTCGCCCTTCTTGCCCTTGTCGTCACCGTCGTCGCTACAGGCCGCGAGACCCATGGCGAGCATCGAGGCGACCGCCAAGGCGCCCACGAACCGCTTCACGCATCCTCCGTTATGGACAGACCCGTTTCCGGGTCGAAGAAGTGCAGCCGATCGGTTGCCACCCGCATCACCACGTCGGCGCCCTCGCGCGCCCGGGTCCGCGGCCCGAAGCGGGCCACCAACTCGGAATGCGCCGCGTCGGCGTCCGGCACCGTGTCCTCCGCGCCCACGTCGCGCGCCAGTTCCTGGACGTCCTCGGTGACCGCCGGAGGCGCGTCCAGGCGCATGTGTACGAGCACCTCCGAGCCCATCGCCTCGACCAGGTCGGCCTCGGCGCGCAGGACGGCGCCCTCGACGGGCTCGGCGCCCTCCAGGGCGGTGTCGTGCAGATCCTCGGGACGGATCCCGACGATCAGCGAACGCTCCCGGTAGCCGGCCAACGCCGGGCGCGCGGCGAGCACGTCGGGGTGCACGGTCAGTCGTTGGCTGCCGATGTCCACGGTGGCCCCGCCCGCGTCGTCGTGGTGCAGGGTGCCGGTCATCAGGTTCATCGCGGGCGAGCCGATGAAGCCGGCCACGAACAGGTTG
Source organism: Embleya sp. NPDC005971 (assembly GCF_040629175.1). Lineage (NCBI taxonomy): Bacteria > Bacillati > Actinomycetota > Actinomycetes > Kitasatosporales > Streptomycetaceae > Embleya > Embleya sp. NPDC005971. Next base: position 32,418 of record NZ_JBEXUX010000005.1, read on the forward strand.
ACCGGGTGGTCGTACAACTCCTGCGGTGGGGCGACCTGTTGCAGAACGCCCTTCTTCATCACCGCGACCCGATCGCCGAGGGTCATCGCCTCTGTCTGATCGTGCGTCACATACAGCGTGGTGACCCCGAGTTCGCGGGTCAGCCGGGCGATCTGGGCGCGCATCTGCACGCGTAGCTTCGCGTCGAGATTGGACAGCGGTTCGTCCATCAGGAACGCCCGCGGCTCGCGCACGATGGCCCGACCCATCGCCACCCGCTGACGTTGGCCGCCGGAGAGTTGCCGCGGTTTTCGGCCCAGATGTTCCTCCAGGCCCAGGGTCCGCGCCGCGTCGCCGACCCGTCGGCGGATCTCGTCCTTGGGCAACTTCCGCAATCGCAAACCGAATCCGATGTTGTCCCGGACATTGAGATGCGGATACAGCGCGTAGCTCTGGAACACCATCGCCACGTCCCGATCGCGGGAGGGGACGTGGTTGACGACTCGGTCGCCGATGCTGATCGTGCCCTCGCTGATCTCCTCCAGGCCGGCGACCATCCGCAGCGCGGTGGTCTTCCCGCATCCGGAGGGACCGACCAGGACCAGGAACTCCCCGTCGGCGACCGTCAGATCGAGCGAGGTGACCGCCCGTGTGCCATCCGTGTAAAGCTTTCCGACTCCAGCAAGAACCACTTCCGCCACGAATTCCCCCGAGGGTGGACAGATCCCGCCTACCGATGTCCTGTGGTACGCCTGGTGTGGCGTCGACCACAACCCCTGCCCGGAGCAACGAGCCTTATTCGTGACTTTCGATCATCACTGCGTAATGGGGCGACGGGGGCCGGTCGCGCTCCGTATGCTGAACGGGTCGCGACTGGCGTCTGCGTGGGATCGACCACGAGGAAGCGGCAGTTCCACCGACGCGGTGTCGTCCGCCTGGGCACCCGGATCACATCGATTGTGAACCGAGCCGGAGGACGCATGGACGACCACGTGCAGACGAACGACCGTCGGGACGAACTGGACCGCACCGACCCGGAGATCGCCGCCCTGGTGCGCGCCGAGGAACTGCTCCAGCAGGACACGCTGCGCCTGATCCCGAGTGAGAACTACGTCTCCGCCGCCGTCCTGGCGGCGACCGGGACCGTGCTCACCAACAAGTACTCCGAGGGCTATCCGGGCCGGCGGTACTACGAGGGCCAGCAGAACATCGACCCGATCGAGATCATCGCCCGCGACCGGGCGCGGGCGTTGTTCGGCGTGGAGCACGCCAACGTGCAGCCGTACTCCGGCTCACCGGCCAACCTCGCGGTCTACCTCGCCTTCGCCCGGCCCGGTGACACGGTGTTGGGCATGGCGTTGCCGATGGGCGGGCATCTCACCCACGGCTGGGGCGTGTCCGCGACCGGCACCTGGTTTCGCGGGGTCCGCTACGGCGTACGGGCCGACACCGGGCGCACCGATCTGGACGAGGTGCGCGATCTCGCGCTGCGCGAGCGGCCCCGGATCATCTTCTGCGGCGGTACGGCGGTGCCGCGCACGGTGGACTTCGCCGGGTTCGCGGCGATCGCCCGCGAGGTGGACGCGATCCTGGTCGCGGACGTGTCGCATATCGCCGGGCTGATCGCGGGTGGGGTGCATCCCTCGCCGGTCGGGCATGTGGACGTGGTCTCCACGACCACGCACAAGACGCTGCGGGGCCCGCGTGGGGCGATGTTGATGTGCCGCGCCGAACATGCCAAGGCGATCGACAAGGCGGTCTTCCCGGGCCTGCAGGGTGGGCCGCACAACAACACCACGGCGGCCATCGCGGTGGCGCTGCGCGAGGCCGATACCGACGAATTCCGGGCCTACGCGCGGCAGGTGGTCGCGAACGCGAAGCGGCTCGGGGAGGAACTCGCGGAGCGCGGCTTCGAGTTGGTGTCGGGCGGGACGGACAACCATCTGCTGCTGGTGGATCTGACCCGGCGCGGGGTGGCCGGGAAGGTCGCGGCGAAGGCGCTGGATCGGGCCGGGATCGTGGTCAATTACAACACCGTGCCGTTCGACACCCGGTCGCCGTTCGATCCGTCCGGGATTCGGATCGGTACGCCCGCGCTCACGTCGCGCGGGTTGCGCGAGTCGCACATGTCGCTGATCGCGGGGTGGATGGATCGCATCGTGACGGGGGCGGCGGCGGGGTCGTCGGAGGAGGAGATCGCGGTGGTTCGGGCCGAGGTGCGCTTGTTCCTGAGCGGGTTTCCGGCGCCCGGGTTGCCTGTGTAGTCGGTTGGGTCGGGGGAGTTCGCCCGCCCGCTGCGGTGCACGACCGCGGGGCCGCCTGGTGGGCCCCGCGGCCCGGTGGGCGGGTCAGCGGGCCTTGCGGGCGAGGTGTTCCAGGGCGGGCCACAAGGGGGTTTGCAGGGGGGTGCCGAGTTGTTCCGCCGCTCGGCGGACGGCGCCGGTGAGCAGGGCCAGGTCGGTGGGGCCCTTGCCGCCGCCCACGGGCGTGGGGCGTCGGGCCAGGCGGTTGCCCATCTCCTGCCACTCCTGGCGCACCACGGTGGGCCGCAGGGTGGCTGTGCGCGGCATCCGGCCGGTCACCCGGCCGCCCTGGAACGGGACGACGGCGCCGTCTCGCCCGCGCACGAAGCCGCGGCCGGGATAGTCCTCGTCCACGGCCGCCGCGTCCTCGACGTCGATCAGCACCCGGGAAGCCTGCGGGTCGTCCACCCGCAGGGCGATCCGCAGCTCGGCGGCCGCGGCGGCCTCGATCTCCGGGGTGCGGGCAGGCCGGCCGGTGGTCACCAGCAGGTGCACGCCGTGCGGGCCGCCGCGGTGGGCCACGTCGGCGAGGCTCTTGACGAAGCCGGGGTACGCCTCGGCCAGCAGGTCTATGTCGTCCACCGCCACCACCAGCCGGGGCAGCGGCCGACCCGGGCCCGGTCGGTACGCCTCGAACGGGGCACCGCGCAACAGCCCCTCGCGGCGGTCCAGTTCGTCCCGCACCGCGGCGATCGCAGCGCCGGTCGCCGGGATGTCCGCGTCGGCGATGTAGCCCACCACGTGTGGCAGCTCGGAGAGCCCCTGCGGGCCGCGGACCAGCGCGATGGCCAGCTCGTCCGGCCGATTGGCCACCGCGAGCGAGCACAACACGGACGCCAACAACTCGGAGCGGCCGGAGCCGGCGGCCCCGCCGATCACCACGTGCGGACCGTCGGCGGACAGGTCCACGGCGACCGCGCCGCGCGCGTCCGAGCCGAGCACCGCGCGCGGTGAGCGGCCCGCCTCGCGCCAGCCGGCCAACAGCTTGGCGGGGGTGAGCAGGTCCAGATTGAGCAGGTCGAGCAGCCGCACCGACTCCGGCAGCGGCGAGGTGACCCGGCGGGTGGCCTCGCGCAACGGGGCCAGGGCCCGGGCGAAGCGGTCCGCCCACGCGGACGACACCGCGTCCGCGACCACGTCCTCCACGCGCCGGGTGCCCGGCCCGATCAGGTCGATCCGGGTGCCGACCTCGCCGGTGACGTGCGCGACCGCCGAGCACTGCGCCGGCAACTCCTCGGCCCGCTCGTCCAGGCACAGCGCGTGTACGCCCGCCGCCGGTCCCTCGACCAGGAGCCGGACGATCTCCGGGCGGGCGGCCAACCGGCCCGCGCCGTCCAGGATCACCACCGTGCGCCGGACCGGAACCCGCTCGGCGGTGTCTATGCGATCGAGCAACTCGCCCGCGCGCGCCCGCACCTGGTCCGTCCCCAGACCGACCAGGAGCCGGCAGTCCTGACCCTCGCCCGGCCGCAGGTGCGGCAGCCAGCGGGCCCAGGACCAGTCGCCGGCGGTGCCGGGATCCGCGCACAGTACGACCAGCTCCACGTCCTGCGGTCCGTGCAGTCCGGCGAGTTGAGCCACCACCGAGCGGGCCAGGCCCAGCAACCGGGGTCGGTGTCCGGTCAGGCCGAGCACGGTGTCCTTGAGCGAGACGGTGACCGGGACCGAGAACGCGGTCAGCCTGCGTTCCTCGCCGTCGGTGCCCGCGACGGTCGAGGGCTCCACCAGGGTCACCCGCGAGGGCAGGTCGCCGACCCCCAGGCGCACGCCGAGCGCCTCCGGGTGGCCGGCCGCACGTTCCCACAGCCGGCCCGCCGGCCCCGGCTCACCGGTGGCCAGCGCGTCCAACAGCAGTGTCGCCGGGTCGGGCGACTGGTCGCGGCGCCAGCGCACCTCGTCGAGCAGCGCCGAGCGGGCGGCCGCCTCGATCGTCTCGCGCTCGGTCCCGGCGACCTTGCGGCGCAGCGCGAACGGCCGGCGTCGGCCCCCGCTCTCCTCGGGCAGTTCGAAGCGGGCCCGGGCGGGCACCGGCAGTTGGGCCCGGGCGGTGCGGCGCACCTCGATGTGCCCGGTGCCGTCGGCCCGGGCGCGGGCGCCGGTGTCGTCCTCGGGGGAGCCGTAGGGCTGGGGCAGGAAGGTCTGCAGGGTGGACTCGCCGACCCGCAACAGCGAGCCCGGCGGCAACTCGACCGGTTCGCGGCCGATCGGCATCCCGTCCACGGTGGTGCCGTTGGTCGAGCCGAGATCGGCGATCCGGATCCGGCCGGGCTCTATCCACAATTCGGCGTGCAGGCGGGACAGGTCGGGATCGCCGAGGCGCACCTCGGCCTCCGGCGCGCGGCCGATCCGTACCCCGCCCTGGTGCAGCAGGTGCACACCGCCCGCGTCCGGCCCGCCGACCACGCGCAACTGCGGGGAGCCGGCCGAGGGCGACGGCGAGCCGAGCGCGTCGACGGTGATCAGCGCGCCGTCCACCAGCGGCGGCCGACCCACGAGGGTGTCGTCGCGCAGCCGGATGTCGCCCACCCAAAAGCGTTGGCCCTCGGTCCCGGAGGCGGTTCGCAGTGCGCCCGCTATTCCCGCGAAGGTCGTCCCGGACGGCGCGGTGACGAGCACGTCGGCGCCCGGTCCGGTCCGCTGCGGGCCGTGCACGGTGAGCCGGATCTGCATGCGCGCCTCCCTCCTCCGAGCAGAAAACAAGAGGCATCCTCGCACCCGCGACCGTCATGTCGCCCACGGCCGGACAGACGACGGATCTTGTCCGAATTTCGACCGGAAAGGACCGGGTCGCCGGCGAATCGCCCGAACGTGATACCGATCCGAGCCACCCTCGTCACCGAGTATGGGTCGCACACGCTCCGGGCACCGGAGCCGAACCGTACCTGGGGTCGATGCGTCCCAAGCGGAGTACCACCTAGGGTGGAAGGCAACCCGGCACCACCGCCCAGGTGGCGGACAGGACAGTGGGGAGCGTCGTGGACCGGCCGGTCGGCAGCAAATATCTGCTCCAGGAAACCCTGGGGCGCGGAGCCAGTGGCACCGTCTGGCGCGCGAGCGTGCGCGATTCCGGCGAGATCGTCGCGGTCAAGGTGCTGCGCGAGGAGTTGAGCACCGACCCGGACGTGGTCACCCGCTTCCTGCGCGAGCGCTCGCTGCTGCTCAACCTGCGCCACCCCAACCTGGTGCACGTGCGCGACCTCGTCGTCGAGGGCGAGACGCTCGCCCTGGTGATGGACCTGATCGACGGCCCCGATCTGCGCACCTACCTGCGCGAGAACGGCCCGTTGCCACCGGCCGCCGCCGCCTTGACGATGGCTCAGATCTGCGACGCGCTCAGCGTGACGCACGCGGACGGGGTGATACACCGGGACCTGAAACCGGCCAACATCATGCTCGCCCGCAACGGCGACTCGCTCTACCCGATGCTGACCGACTTCGGCATCGCCCGCCTCGCCGACTCGCCCGCGCTCACCCGCACCCACGAACTCGTCGGCACGCCCAGCTACGTCGCGCCCGAGACCGCCGAGGGCCGCCCGCTCACCCCGGCCGTGGACGTCTACGCGGCGGGCGTGGTGCTCTACGAACTGGTGGCCGGACACCCGCCGTTCCGGGACACCAACCCGATCGCGCTGCTGCACCACCACCTGACCGAGGTACCCACCCGCGCGGCCGGCATGCCCGACGCCTACTGGCTGATCACCGAGCGCTGCCTGGCCAAGCGACCCGAGACCCGACCGGACGCGGCGGGCCTGGGCCGCGCCCTGCGGCTGGCCGCCGACATCGTCGCCGGCGTCCGGCCCGACGACGGCTCGCTCGCCCAGGTGCTGGCCGCGAGCGCGTTCGGCGCGCAGGCCGGGGCCGCCGACCCCACCCGCGCCCTGCCGCAGACCCAGGTCGGCTATCCGACCCCGCCGACCACGCCGCCGCCGACCCCGCCGGGCGTACCCAACGCGACCCGGGTGATGAGCACCCAGCCGCCCGGCTATCCACAACCGCCGCAGCACTACCCGCCGCAGCCGGTCCGGGCCGAGCCGGTGCGGCAACAGGCCGGGCCGGCCGCCGCGCCGCCGCCGCTCGCCGACCCCGGACCGCCGCCCCCGCCGCCGCCGCGCTACCGACGCGAGGAGGCGCCCGAGCGCGAGCCGCGGCGCCGCGACCGCGCCGTACGCGAACCGCGCGAACCCAGGGAACGCGAGCCCGAGCCCCGCGACCGCGAACCACGCCGCCGCCGCGGCTTCCGGCTCTCCAGCATTCCGGGCGTGGGCTGCACCATCGGCTGCCTGCTGCGGCTGGTGATCCTGGGCGCGATCCTGTTCGCCGTCTACTGGTTCAGCCCGCTGCGCGACTGGGTGCACTCCGCTATCGACGGATTCGATACCGTTCGAGGCTGGTACGACAGTGTCAAGGACTTCGTCACCGGCGGCGACAACGGCGGCGACACCAAGAATTGACGCATAGTCATCCCTATCGCCCGTGTCGAGGACGACCTCGTACACGCCGTCCCACCCGACGGTCCCCGCATCCGGGGCCCGGCCGCGTAGGGTGCGGTCGGGGAAGTCCGCTGTGAGCACCACGCTCGCTGGGTCCACGGAGCTGCTTTGGCACGCAAGATCGGTAGCCGATACGTCGCCCTGAAGGTGCTCGGGCGCGGCGCCAGCGGGACCGTCTGGCAGGGCGAGGGACCCGAGGGACCCGTCGCGATCAAGCTGTTGCGCGAAGACCTCGCGTCCGACCAGGTGTTGGTCGCGCGCTTCGTCCAGGAGCGCACCGCGCTGACCAGCCTGGACCACCCCAACATCGTGGGCGTGCACGACCTGGTCGTCGACGGCACCGACCTCGCGCTGGTGATGGACCTGGTGATCGGCCCCGACCTGCGCGCCCGGCTGGAGCGCGAACGGGTGCTCACCCCCCGGCTGGCCGCCGCCATCGTGGCCGACGTCGCGGACGGCCTGTCCGCCGCCCACGCCGAGGGCGTGATCCACCGCGACGTCAAGCCCGAGAACATCCTGATCGACAACTCGGCCGGGGTCTCCCGGGCCCGACTCACCGACTTCGGCATCGCCCGCCTGGTCGACGCGCCGCGCCGCACCCGGGCCACCCGGATCATCGGCACGCCCGACTACCTGGCCCCCGAGATCATCGAGGGCCTCCAGCCGACCGCCGCCGTGGACGTGTACGCGCTGGCCACCGTGCTGTACGAACTGCTCACCGGCTGGACGCCGTTCGGCGGCGGCCACCCCGGCGCGGTGCTGCGCCGGCACGTCACCGAACCGGTGCCGGGCATTCCCGGCCTGCCCGACCCGCTCGCCGCCGTACTCGCGTCCTGCCTGTCCAAGGCCCCCGCGGCCCGGCTGACCGCCCGCGAATTCGGCGAACGGCTGCGCTCGGCACTGCCCGCGCTGATCGGCCTGCCCGCGTTCGACGTGCCCGACCCCAACGGGAACGTCGGCCGCCAGGACACCCCCGTGCCCCGCCCGGCCGGCGTGGTTCCGCTGGTCTCCGGCACCTCGGAGGCCGCCGACGGCAGCCGGGACACGCACACCAACCTGACCCGCCCGGTGTTCGACGGAGCGGTGCCGGTGCAGTCGCACCGGCGCGGCAAACCGGGCCGGCGCGAGGGCGGCGCACGCCGCCGGCTGATCCCGGCGATCTGCGGCGTACTCGCCGTCGCCGCGGTCGGCGCGGGCGCGGTGTGGTTCACCCGGGACGAGGGCACCCCGACCCGACCCGCCGGACAGACCTCCGCCACCCCGCGACCGGTCCCCTCCGGGAGCGCCGCCGGCTCGGCCGGACCCACCTCGGGGCGCGCCGGCGGCTACACCTGGGCCGCGTTCGCGCCGCTGCCCGCCGCCCCGGTGCTGCTCCAGGGCGGCCCGGCGGTGACCCGGACCGATGCCGAGCACAGCTACGTGGTGCAACGCGACGGCGAGGGCGCCCTGTGGTACCTCGGCAGCGACGGGCCGCGCTGGGGCGAGTGGCGCAGGCTGCCCACCTTCCGCACCGGCGACGATCCCGCCGCGGTCAGCGCCGCGCCCGGTCGGATGGACGTGTTCGCGGTCGGTTCGACCGACAAGCTGCTCTACCGGGCCACCTTGACCGAGGGCCGATTCGGCGAGTGGACCAGGACGGACACCAGGACCAAACTCGCCGGCGCGCCCGCCGCGGTCGTCACCGGTGATCGCATCGACATCGTCGCGCGCACCGGCAGCGACGGCCTGGCCGCCGGATCGCTCACCGGGGCCGGCTGGAGCGGCTTCACCACGGTGCCCAGCGCGGGGCGGATCGAGGCCGCGCCCGCGCTCGCCACCGGCGCCCCCGGCACGCTCGACGCGTTCGTGGTGCGCGCCGGCGACCACGCGGTGTTGCACATCCCCTTCGTCGACGGCGGCTGGCGCGAACCCGAACGGGTCGGCCTGGCCGCCTCCGCCCGCCCGGCCGCCGCCTACAGCCAGGGCCGCGGCCTGGTCGTGCTGGCCCGCGACGGCAACGGCCGGCTGCTCGGCGCGGTGCCCGGCGAGGGCGGCTGGCGGCCGGTCGACCCGAACACCGCCACCGCCGACGCCCCCGGCGCGGTGGCCGCCGGACCCGACCGGGTGGACGTGTACATCCGGGCCGACAACGGCCGACTGCAGGCCGCCTCGTCGAGCCCGGACGCGGGCTGAGTCCGAGTCCGGCCCATCGTCCACTTAGGATGGTGGGGTGGCTGCCGTTGATCCTTCCGAAGAGCTCAAGTCCGTCGAATCGACCATGACGTCGATCGAGGCCGTCCTCGACCTCGACAAGATGCGGGCCGATGTGGCCGCGCTCAACGAAAAGGCGGCTGCGCCGGACCTGTGGGACGACCCCGAAGCTGCCCAGAAGGTGACGAGCCGGCTCTCGTTCCTCCAGGGCGAATTGCGCCGGGTCGAAGACCTGCGCCGGCGGCTGGACGACGTCAACGTGCTGTTCGAGCTGGCCGAGGCCGAGGACGACGCGGACACCCGCACCGAGGCCGAGAACGAGCTCACGTCGGTGCACAAGGCGGTCGGCGAACTCGAGGTGCGCACGCTGCTCTCGGGCGAGTACGACTCGCGTGAGGCACTGGTGACCATTCGCTCCGAGGCCGGTGGCGTGGACGCCGCCGACTTCGCCGAGATGCTCCTGCGGATGTACACCCGCTGGGCCGAGCGGCACGGCTACCCGACCGAGGTCTACGACACGTCCTACGCCGAAGAGGCCGGCATCAAGTCGGCCACCTTCGCGGTCAAGGTGCCGTACGCGTACGGCACGCTGTCCGTCGAGCAGGGCACGCACCGACTGGTGCGGATCTCGCCGTTCGACAACCAGGGCCGCCGACAGACCTCGTTCGCGGGCGTCGAGGTGCTGCCGGTCGTCGAGCAGAGCGACCGCGTCGACATCGACGAGTCCGAGCTGCGGGTGGACGTCTACCGTTCGTCCGGTCCCGGTGGCCAGGGCGTCAACACCACCGACTCGGCCGTGCGCATCACGCACATCCCGACCGGCATCGTGGTGTCCTGCCAGAACGAGCGCTCGCAGATCCAGAACCGCGCCTCCGCGATGGCGGTGTTGTCCGCCAAGCTGCTGGAGCGGCAGCGCCAGGAGGAGCAGGCCCGGATGAACGCGCTCAAGGGCGAGGGTTCGTCCTGGGGCAACCAGATGCGTTCGTACGTCCTGCACCCGTATCAGATGGTCAAGGACCTGCGCACCGAATTCGAGGTGGGCAATCCGCAGTCGGTGCTCGACGGCGAAATCGACGGTTTCATCGAGGCCGGAATCCGCTGGCGCAAGACGCAGCAGACCGCCGCCGCGTAGCGGGTCGGCGGGCGATGCCGACGCCGGTTTCGACCCCGACGAAAACGGGGCAACAACCCGATTCGTGACCCCGAGGGCCTCCGTGTATTCGCGGGGGCCTTCGTGGTATGCCGCGTTGCGCTTTCGTGCCGATTTTCTCGGCGAATCGGAATTAACCCCGCAACCCTCTCCGAACGCCCTTGACGCGGCATCCGCCCGGTTACCAGTCTGAACGGCGGCATTACCACGACGCATCCGATCGGAGTCCGAGGCGCATCGACAGATGGCACGGACGAGCGTCGAGGTGATGCCCAACGGCGTTTGGGACCCCACCCGCGCCGGCGCGGATACGGGGATCTCATCCAACTGGGGGTTAATTGATGACAACCAAAATGCGCGTCCGGACGGCTCGGATAGCCGCCGCCGCGCTGTTCGCGGCGGGCGCGTCCTTCGCGGTCGCGGGCGTCGCGAGCGCGACGGACGGTTCGGACGGGTGCGAGCAGACGCACACCTGCCCGGGCGGCGAGACCGAGGGTTCGACCACGGGCAGCACCGCCGGTAACACCACCGGCGGCACCGTCGTGGGAGCCACCACGGGCGGCACCATCGTGGGTGCGACCACCGGTACCACGTCGGGTTCGACCACGGGCAACAGCACCTCGGGTTCGACCACGGGCAACACCACGTCCGGTGCGACCGGTAACACCACGTCGGGTTCGACGACCGGTGAGACCACGTCGGGTTCGACCACGGGCAACACGACGTCCGGTTCGACCACGGGTAACACCACGTCGGGTTCGACGACCGGTGAGACCACGTCGGGTTCGACCACGGGCAACACGACGTCCGGTTCGACGACCGGCAACACGACGTCCGGTTCGACGACCGGCAACACCACGTCGGGTTCGACCACGGGCAACACCACCTCGGGTTCGACCACCGGGAACAGCACCTCGGGCAGCTCCGGCGCGGCCACATCCGGTGGCGGCACCACGGGCGGTGGCAACACCACCAAGGGCAACTCGGGCGGTTCCGGCGGTACTTCGAAGGGCAGCACGGGCGGCAACACCGGTGGCGGCAACACGTGTGACGCCACGCACGCCTCCGGCGGCCTGGACCTGAACTGCGGCGGCGACGGGAACACCCGCACCACCAGCGGCAACGGCGACCAGCAGAACGCGCCTGTGCGCGACTTCGGCGGCGGCGACACCGCTCCGGCGGCGCAGCAGCCCGCGAACAAGGAACTGGCCTCGACCGGTTCGGGCGCCAACATGGCGTTCCTGATCGTCGGCGGTGCCGCGATGGCGGCCGGTGGCTTCACCTTCACCGTGCTGCCCGCGCGACTCAAGCGCCGTCAGCAGGCCTCCGCGGCCTGAGCCGAAGACTTGTGCCCCGGCGCGGCGGTTCCGGGGCACTGAATCCGCCGTCCCGGCGTTCCGAGCCGGGCGCACCGCGTCATCGCGAGTGCGTCTGTGAAACGGTCGGCTCGGGACCACGGACGGTGGGCGGCACCGCGGTACGACGCCGGGCTCAGGCCCGGCATCGAGAACGGGGCGCCCGCTCGGATCGGTACGCGTCGACAGGGCCCTGTCGACAGGATCGATCCGGGTTCCGGAAGCTGCGGAGCGCCGCTGTACAGCGCGAAGGCCCTGGGGGCACCCAGGGCCTTCGTGTCGTCTCGGGGGGTTGTTCTCGGCCTTCGTCGCGCGTCCGGCTCGTCGTATCCGGCCCGGCGACTCGTCTTACGGCGGCTCAGCCGCCCACGCGGGCCAGCAGCAGCGCGCACACCAAGACCAGCAGTGCGAGGGCCGCGAGCATGGCCGGATTGAGGTTGATTCCGCTCGAGCGCCGGAGCCGTTCGCGGCTCGCTCGGCACGTCGGACAGCGACCCTCGGTGACCAGGCCGGCACAGTTCGCGCACACCAGGCGGTCCAAGGTCATCTCGACTCCTCCGCCTCGATTTGCTCCACTATCACGCATCGCTACCCATAACGCTCACGACGCGGTGGGAAGTTCCCGTCCCCTTCCACTGTGCCGCTTACACTCACGGAATGGCCATGCCCGACGACCACTCTGTTCGAGCCTGGGCGCCCGGCCCCGGACAGTGTGGTCCCTTGGCCCCCTCTGTGCCCCCAGCCGTATGCCCTGCCCCCTACACTGGCGCACCGTGATGCAACCGTGATCCGATTCGACAACGTCAGCAAGACCTACCCGAAGCAGCCGCGCCCCGCGTTGCACGACGTCTCCCTCGAAGTGGAGAAGGGTGAGTTCGTCTTCCTCGTCGGGTCCTCGGGCTCGGGTAAGTCCACCTTCCTGCGGCTCGTCCTCAAAGAGGAACGACCATCGCTGGGCAACATCTTCGTGGCCGGCAAGGACCTCGGTCGGTTGTCCAACTGGAAGGTGCCGGCCCTGCGCCGTCAGGTGGGCACCGTCTTCCAGGACTTCCGCCTGCTCCCCAACAAGACGGTCTATCAGAACGTCGCGTTCGCGCTCGAGGTGATCGGCAAGCCCCGAGGCACGATCCGCAAGGTGGTACCGGAGGTTCTGGACCTGGTGGGCCTGGGCGGCAAGGAAGACCGCATGCCCGGCGAACTGTCCGGTGGTGAACAGCAGCGCGTGGCGATCGCGCGTGCCTTCGTGAACCGGCCGATGATCCTCATCGCCGACGAGCCCACCGGCAACCTCGACCCGCAGAACAGCGTCGGCATCATGAAGCTGCTCGACCGGATCAACCGGACGGGCACCACGATTCTGATGGCCACGCACGACCAGGCGATCGTGGACCAGATGCGCAAGCGCGTCATCGAGCTGGAGCAGGGCCGACTGGTCCGCGACCAGTCTCGCGGCGTGTACGGCTACCAGCACTGATCCACCGGACCACCACGGCGCGGCAGTCCGGCCGCGCCCCTAGCGACTAGGACATCATGCGCGCCCAGTTCGTCCTCTCGGAGATCGGAGTCGGTCTCCGCCGGAACCTGACCATGACGATCGCGGTGATCGTCAGTGTCGCGCTGTCCCTCACGCTGGCCGGAGCGGGTCTGCTGCTGCGCGTTCAGGTGAACGAGATGAAGGACTTCTGGTACGACCGGGTCGAGGTCTCGATCTTCCTGTGCGGCAAGAGCGACCACGGCCCCGGGTGCGAGGGCGGCGAGGTCTCGAACGAGCAGCGCGAGGGGTTCCGTCAGGAACTCAGTCGGATGGCCCTCGTGGAGAAGACCTACTACGAGACCAAGCAGGAAGCGTTCCAGCACTTCAAGGACCAGAACAAGGAATCGCCGCTGTCCGGCAGCGTGACCGCCGACCAGTTGCCGGAATCCTTCCGGGTCAAGTTGAAGGACCCGACCAAGTACCAGGTCGTGGCGAGCGCGTTCGCGGGCAGACCGGGCGTGCAGTCGGTCCAGGACCAGCGCAAGATCCTGGAACCGTTCTTCAAGCTGCTGAACAACGCGCAATGGGCCGCGATCGGCGTGATGGGCTTCATGCTCCTGGTGGCGATTCTGCTGATCGTCAACACGGCCCGGGTCTCGGCGTTCAGCCGTAGGCGGGAAACGGGCATCATGCGACTCGTCGGCGCGTCGAATCTCTACATCCAATTGCCGTTCATCATGGAATCCGCCATCGCCGGCCTGCTGGGCGGTGCGCTGGCCTCCGGTCTGTTGAGCACCGGGTTCTTCTTCGGCGTCAAGAAGGGGCTCGGGCAGCAGTTCAACGCATTCGAGTTGATCGGGTGGGGGCCGGTGCTGGCCACCCTGCCGTTGCTGGTCGTCTTCGGGGTGTTGATGTCCGCGATCGCGTCGTTCTTCACGCTCCTCAAGTACCTCAAGGTCTGACCTTCGTCCGATCCCGGGATCCGCGTGCGGATCCGCTTCGAAGGCCCTGTTCCGCCGCGGCGGAACAGGGCCTTCGAACGTCTGTATGCGACCGGATGGGTTCGTATTACTTCCATACCGGTGTGGGTCGTGGCAATCATCGACGATTGCGCGTTTCTTGTGATCATGGGAGGAATTCGGACGAGGCGACTCGGATTGTCGGTGCTCGTGGTGATCACGGCCGCCGCGGTGGGTTTCGTGCCCGCGTACGCCGACGGCGACGACGGCGACGCGCACGTGCGAAAGCAGCGTGCCGACGTCGCGGCCAAGGACATGCGGGCCGACCTGGACGCGTCGCTGGCCCGCCTGGCCACCGCGGAGACCGCGTACGCGGAGGCCGAGGCGGCCAGGCCGGGTGCCCGGGCGGCCCTGGACCAGGCCCGGGCGCGGGTGGCCCGGGCGCAGGCCCGCAGCGCCGAACTGGCGCACGGCGTGGAACTGGCCCGGGCCGCGGTGGCCACCGCCGAGGCCGAGCTGCGCGATGTGGCGGCGGCGACCCAGGCGGTGCGCGAGGACGTCACGCGGCTGGTGGGTCGGGCGTACCGCAACGGCGCAATGGCGCAGTTGTCGATGATCCTGCGCGCGCAGACCCCGGCGGAGCTGCTGAGCAATCTCCAGGGATACCGGCAGATGCTCCAGGCGGACCACGAGACGATCGCGCGGCTGGAGCGCACCCGCGACGCGATCGACCTGCGGCGGGCCGAGCTGGAGCGCCGGCGGGAGGAGGCCCGGGTCCGGCACGCGGAGGCCGGGCGACAACTGGTCGAGGTGGTCGCGCTGGAGAAGGCCGCGAACGACGCGGCGGCCAGGGTGACCGCGCTGGCGGCGCAACGCGAGGCGGCGCTGGTCACCGCGCGTGAGGAGAAGGCGGCCGACCAGCAGCGCTACGAGGCGATCCGGGCCGAGCAGAAGCGGCTGACCGAGCTGGTGAACCGGAGCAACGCGCCGGCCGCCGCGAGCGGTCGCCCGGCCGCGTCCTCGATGCAGGGCGGCGCGCTGTCCCACCCGGTGCGCGGCCCGGTCAGCTCGGACTTCGGGATGCGTTACCACCCGATCCTGGAGTACACGAAGCTGCACACCGGCACCGACTTCGCCGTCCCCGAGGACACCTCGGTGACCGCCGCCCGCGCGGGCACGGTCGTGCAGACCGGCTACAACGCGGCGTACGGCTACCGCGTGGTGCTCTCGCACGGGCGGGTCGGCGGGGTCGCGCTGACCACGACCTACAACCACCTGTCCCGGATCACCGTGCGCGAGGGGCAGCGGATCCCGCGCGGCGATCAGGTCGGCCGATCGGGCAACACCGGCTGGTCCACCGGCGCACACCTGCATTTCGAGGTGCTCGTGGACGGCGACTTCGTCGACCCGGCACTGTGGTTGTGAACGGCGTGGGGCCGGGCGGGTAATGAGCTTGCGGCGATGCGCGAGAATGCAGGGATCATGGCGAAAGAGACCGGGCGCAAGCTCATCGCGCAGAACAAGAAGGCGCGGCACGACTACCTCATCGAGGACACCCTCGAAGTCGGCCTCGTCCTGACCGGCACCGAGGTCAAGTCGTTGCGGGCCGGCAAGGCGTCCCTGGTGGACGGCTACGCCAGCATCGACGGCGGCGAGGTGTGGCTGCACAACGTGCACATCTCGGAGTACTCGCAGGGCACGTGGACCAATCACACGGCGCGGCGCAAACGCAAGCTGCTGTTGCACCGGCACGAGATCGAGAAGCTGATCCAGGAGACCCAGGAAACGGGTCACACCCTGGTGCCGCTCAGCCTGTACTTCAAGGACGGTCGGGCCAAACTCGAACTGGCGCTGGCCAAGGGCAAGAAGAACTACGACAAACGACAGACCCTGCGCGAGCAGCAGGACCGGCGCGAGACGGAGCGCGTGATGTCGAAGTACGTGCGCGGCCGCCGAGCGTGACCCGCCGGGAATGAAGTGGACCGGTCCGACGTTGGACCGTACGATGTGCGTGGTTCGGGCCGAGCAGGTGTGGCGGGTCGGGCCGTCGGGCAGGGCACCAGGGTTCCTCGGAGCCTCGGTGGTTGCTTGACAACTCAATAGGGGGTGATCGGTTTCGACTGCGGCTGTCGAAGCAGAGGAAGCGAGCCGAGGAAGCGACAATGATCTCGTTAACCACCTGTCGCAAACAAATAATCGCCGATACCAAGCGCGATTCCTTCGCCCTCGCTGCCTAAGCGAGTATCCGAAGGTGTCAGACCGGATGCGTCCCCGCTCCGGACCCTGGCATAATCTAGGGGACTCCACCGTACGACCCGGTTACGGGGTGGTACGGGACAAAAAACAGTAACTGGGCCTGTCGGTGTCTTGTCCACGTGAACACCGGGGCCGAGAAAATCGTTGTGGACTGCGCTCGGAGAAGCTCTGGTTCTGCACCGTAGGACGCGGGTTCAATTCCCGCCACCTCCACCCCTGTTGACGAAAAGACCCGGTGTGCCTGCACACCGGGTCTTTTTGCGTTCCGGGAAAGCTGTGTGCTCCGGGAGACCGTGCATCCCGGAAGAGGCGTGCGTTCCCGAAAGCGACGAACCGGCGGCCCTGGGGGCCGCCGGTTCGCGAAGTCGAGGACACCGACCCGCCAATGCTCGCCTCTCGGCAAGTGGTCCCTCGTAGGGACTAATGGTTGGGCCCGGGGGCTTGGATCGAGCCGGTGTCGTCGACCAGCGTAGCCGACCGTCCGGCGGCGCCGGAATGATCGGCGAAGGAGGAGGATCACAGTTTGCGGAGCCGTCGGCTCCGGGTAGAGCGGGGCCGCGGCGCGGCCCGCGGCCCCGTCCGTGTCCACGAAGTGAGACCATCGGGAGCGATGCGACGCCGTGGGAAACGGGTGTCGCAGCGATCGGAGGAGAAAGAGTTCATGCCCGCAGCGCCCAGCGCCTCGTACTCGATCACGGCTCGGCTGGAGGTCCCCGCGGGGGGCCGATCGGTCAGCCGGCTCACCAATACGGTCGAATCCGCCGGGGGGTCGATCACCGCGCTCGACGTCACCGCGTCCGGCCACGAGCGCCTGCGGATCGACGTCACGATCGCCGCGACCTCGACCGACCACGCGGACCGGCTCGTCGAGGCGATCCGGCAGATCGAGGGGGTCACCCTCGGCAAGGTCTCGGACCGAACCTTCCTGATGCACCTCGGCGGCAAGATCGAGATGCAGTCCAAGCATCCGATCCGCAACCGTGACGACCTCTCGATGATCTACACCCCGGGTGTGGCCCGGGTGTGTCTGGCCATCGCGGAGAACCCGGACGACGCGCGCCGGCTGACCATCAAGCGCAACACCGTCGCGGTGGTCACCGACGGCTCTGCGGTGCTGGGCCTGGGCAACATCGGCCCCAAGGCCGCGCTGCCGGTGATGGAGGGCAAGGCGGCCCTGTTCAAGCGGTTCGCCGGGATCGACGCCTGGCCGATCTGCCTGGACACCCAGGACCCGGACGAGATCGTCCGGGCGGTACAGGTGATGGCGCCGGGCTTCGCCGGGATCAACCTGGAGGACATCTCCGCGCCGCGCTGCTTCGAGATCGAGCGTCGGCTGCGCGAGACGCTGGACATCCCGGTCTTCCACGACGACCAGCACGGCACCGCGATCGTGGTGCTGGCGGCGCTCACCAACGCCCTGCGGGTGGTCGGCAAGAAGATCGAGAATGTGCGCATCGTCATGTCCGGCGCGGGCGCGGCGGGCACGGCGATCCTCAAACTTCTGCTGTCCGCGGGCGCCGGCCACGTGGTGGTCGCGGACGTACACGGCGTGGTGCACACGGGTCGTACGGACATGGGCGAGGACCTGCGCTGGATCGCCGAGCACACCAACGAACAGGCCCTCAGCGGCACCCTCAAGGAGGCCGTGGTCGGCGCGGACGTGTTCATCGGCGTGTCGGCGCCGAACGTACTCGCCGGCTCCGACATCGCCGCGATGGCCCCGGACTCGATCGTGTTCGCGCTGGCCAACCCGGATCCCGAGGTGGACCCGGCGGCGGCCCTGGAGCACGCCGCGGTGGTCGCCACCGGCCGCAGCGACTTCCCGAACCAGATCAACAACGTGCTCGTCTTCCCGGGTGTCTTCCGAGGTCTGGTGGACGCGCAGAGCCGGCACATCACCAACGACATGCTGCTCGCCGCCGCGCGGGCGCTGGCGTCGGTGGTCACCGACGACGAAGTGAACCCGAACTACATCATTCCGAGCGTTTTCCACCCGGAGGTGTCCGCCGTGGTGGCGGCGGCGGTGCGGGACGCGGTGTTGGCGGAGCGGCAGAACCCTGCGGGATGAGCGTCGGAACCCTGCGGGATGATCGTCGTACTGTCCGTACGGATCCCGGTTGCAGGGGCCCCCGAACGGCCCCGTAATCTGCCGGAACCGCGAAATCACGGGGCTTTCCCAGTGATTTCGCGTGTCCTTGATTAGCTTCCGGGCATGGATGAGTGCAGGATTCGTCCCCGGGGCAAGAACAGCGAGTTGGACTGAACCACGTTTGCGACCACGTTCGTGGTCGTCGGCGGAGGTCAGCAAGACACGGGAGTGACACATGAACCGCAGTGAGCTGGTGGCCGCCCTCGCGGAGCGCGCCGACGTGACCCGCAAGGACGCGGACGCCGTACTGAGCGCGCTCGCCGACGTCGTCGGCGAGATCGTCGCCAAGGGTGACGAGAAGGTCTCGATCCCGGGCTTCCTCACCTTCGAGCGCACCCACCGCGCTGCCCGCACCGCGCGGAACCCGCAGACCGGTGACCCGATCGACATCCCGGCCGGCTTCGGCGTCAAGGTTTCGGCGGGCTCGAAGCTCAAGGCCGCGGCCTCGGGCAAGTAAGCCCGTAGCGCCCCGGAGGAAAACCGGAAGGGCGGCTTCCCCTCGGGGAAGCCGCCCTTCCGGCGTTGTGGGGTCCACCCGGACCCGTTCCGGCCCTCCTCGGGCCCCTGTGGCCCCGGGAAGGGGGCACCGGGGCCCGAGCGGCCGGCGGAAAATCGTCAGGCGACGCTCTCGGTGACCCGCATCGGCAGCTCCACGCGGGCGCCCAGGGCCTCCAGCTTGGCCTGGAAGTCCTCGTAGCCGCGTTCGATCAGGTCGATGCCGGTGACCCGCGAGGTGCCCTCCGCGGCGAGGGCGGCGATCAGGTACGAGAAGCCCGCGCGCAGGTCCGGGATGTCCAGGTCGGTCGCGTGCAGCTTGGCCGGTCCGGAGATGACCGCGGAGTGCTGGAAGTTGCGCTGGCCGAAGCGGCACGGCGTGCCGCCCAGGCACTCGCTGTAGAGCTGGATCGTGGCGCCCATCTGGTTGAGCGCGGAGGTGAAGCCGAGCCGCCGCTCGTAGACCGTCTCGTGCACGATGGACAGCCCGGTGGCCTGGGTCAACGCGACCACCAGCGGCTGCTGCCAGTCGGTCTGGAAGCCGGGGTGCACGTCGGTCTCCAGCGCGATCGCGTTCAGCGGACCGCCCGGGTGCCAGAAGCGGATGCCCTCGTCCTCGATCGAGAACGCGCCGCCGACCTGACGGAAGACGTTCAGGAACGTCATCATGTCGAGCTGGCGGGCGCCGCGGACGTAGATGTCGCCGTGGGTGGCCAGCGCCGCGCAGGCCCAGGAGGCGGCCTCCAGGCGGTCCGGCAGGGCGCGGTGGTCGTAGCCGCCGAGCTTGGACACGCCGGTGATCCGGATCACCCGGTCCGTGGTCACCGAGATGATCGCGCCCATCTTCTGGAGCACGCAGATGAGGTCTATGATCTCCGGCTCCACCGCCGCGTTGGACAGCTCGGTGGTGCCCTCCGCGCGCACCGCGGCCAGCAGCACCTGCTCGGTGGCGCCCACGCTGGGGAACGGCAGGCTGACCTTGGTGCCCTTGAGGCCGTTGGGCGCCTCGATGTAGAGCCCCTCGGGGCGCTTGGTGATCACCGCGCCGAACTCGCGCAGCACGCTGAGGTGGAAGTCGATCGGTCGGTCGCCGATCATGCAGCCGCCCAGGTCCGGGATGAACGCGCGACCCAGTCGGTGCAGCAGCGGCCCGCAGAACAGGATCGGGATCCGGCTCGAACCCGCGTGCGCGTCGATGTCCGCGACGTTGGCCTGTTCGACCTGGGTCGGGTCCATCAGCAGCTCGCCGGGCTCGTCGCCGTCGCGCACCGCCACGCCGTGCAGTTGCAGCAGGCCCTTGACGATGCGTACATCGCTGATCTCCGGGACGTTGCGCAGCCGACTCGGCGCCTCGCCCAGGAGTGCGGCCACCATCGCCTTCGGCACCAGGTTCTTGGCGCCCTTGACGCGAACCTCGCCCTCAAGCGGGGAACCGCCGTGAACCAAGAGCACGTCGTCTTGCATGAATCCTCGCACTTCTGTGGGTACCGAAGCCGACAGGGGAGATGGGCCGACAGCGCTACACGGTAGTGGGACCGGTGCCGCTCCCGTGCCGACTCACGGCGCCGAAGGGCCCGGGAAAAAGGGTCGTTCGGCCCGTGACCGAAGGGGTCGGATGACCGTCGGCAGGCTTGCGTACTGGGCATTCGCGGGAGCGGTGCTGGTGAACCTGGTCCTCCTGTTCAATCCGGGCAGTCCGGGCGACCCGGCGCCGTTTGTTCCACATCGTGACAAGATCGTGCATTTTCTCTCGTTCGCGGCCATAGCCTGGACCGGTCGGCGTGTCGGAATCGGTCCGTTCGTGCTGGGCGCGGCGCTCGCGGCACACGCGGTGGAGAGCGAACTGGTCCAGCATTTCCTGCTTCCGCACCGCAGCGGCGACCCGTGGGACGTGGCCGCGGATCTGCTCGGCGCCCTCGGCGCGCTGACACTCGCCGGCCGACTTCCTCGCGGGGTGGCACACCGCGACGCGGCGGTTGCGGGATCATGAGCGCATGACCGAGGTAACGCTCACCGGACGCCTGCTCGTGGCCACGCCCGCGCTGGCCGATCCCAACTTCGACCGGTGTGTGGTCTTCCTCCTGGAGCACGACGAGGACGGCACCCTCGGCGTGGTGATCAACCGCCCCAGCCCGGTGGACGTCAACGACGTGCTCGTGCCGTGGTCCAAGATCGTCAGCGAGCCGCCCGTGGTCTTCCAGGGCGGTCCGGTCGCGATGGACTCGGCACTGGCCATCGCGTCGGTGCCGGGCGGGGCCGAGCCGCTGGGCTGGCGTCGCGTGCACGGCGGCCTGGGGCTGGTCGACCTGGACGTGCCGCCCGAACTGGTCGCCGCCGACTTCGGCTCGATGCGGGTGTTCGCCGGGTACGCGGGGTGGGGGCCGGGGCAGTTGGAGACCGAGCTCAAGTCCGGTGCGTGGTACGTGGTCGACTCCGAGCCGGGCGACGCGTTCACACCCGCGCCGGACCGGCTGTGGCGGGCGGTACTGCGGCGCCAGGTGGGCGAGTTGGCCATGGTCGCCACGTATCCGGAGGATCCGACGCTGAACTGACGGCGGGGCGGGGCCGGAGCGGGGCCGGGCCCGGGCGTGCGCCGGGTGGTGCGGACCGCGACGCGGGCGTGATCCAACGCGCCGTTCGGTGCCGCCGACGTCTGGCTATCCTGGTGGGCATGACCACTCCCCAGAGCTTCCCGGAGCCGGAGCACGGGACGGGCACCGGCACGCTGATCGAGGAGACGCCGAAGCTCTCCCACGGCGACGGTGACCACGAGCGCTTCGCGCACTACGTCCAGCGCGACAAGATCATGGAAAGCGCGATGTCCGGGAGCCCGGTCATCGCCCTTTGCGGCAAGGTCTGGGTGCCGGGTCGCGACCCGAAGAAGTACCCGGTCTGCCCGATGTGCAAGGAGATCTACGAAACGATGCCGGCCGGCGGGGCCGGTGGCGACAAGGACAAGAGCGGTGGCAAGAGCGGCGGCAAGAAGTAGGTCGCCGCGGATGTACTGATGGTGCCGGAGGCGTCGGTCGTGGTGACCGGCGCCTCTTGCGTTGCCCGGGTGCGGGGCTTCGGGTGTCGGGTTCGGCTTCCGGTCCCGCCTCCTGTCTCGCATCCCGTTCGGGTGGCGTCTCTCGCATCCCGTTCGGGTGGCGTTCGGCGTCGCGCCGGCGTCGCGTCTCGTGTCGGTCGGGAAGGTCCGTTCGATTTGGTCGGAGGCCGGTGTTTTACGGCTTCGGAGCGGGTCTGGGCGGGCCTGGTGGCGTTCGGGAGTGCCGGGGTTTCGGGTTGCCTCAAATCTGTGCCGGGTCGGCCCTTTCGGTCGGCGCGTGGCAATAGGGTGGGCGGCGCTGTGGACGCGACGATCTTGATGCCGCTGTCGCTCGACGAGGCCGTGGACGCCCTCGCGCGCGATCCCCGGGCACTGCCGGTGGCCGGGGGGACCGACCTCATGCCCCGCGTCAACGCCGGAACGGTGCGACCGCCGGCCCTGGTGGGTCTGGCCAAGGTCGCCGACCTGCGGCGGTGGGGTTACGAGGGCGATTTCGTCATGCTCGGCGCCGGGCTGACCTGGGCCCGGCTCGCGGACGCCGACCTGGCCTCGCTCGTCCCGGCGTTGGCCGCCGCCGCCAACGAGGTGGGCACCGCGCAGGTGCGCGCGATGGGCACGCTGGGCGGCAACATCCTCGCGAGCGGCCGCGCCGCCGACTCGCTGCCCGTACTCGCCGCCCTGGAGGCCACCGTGTCCTGCCGTTCGCCGGGCGGAGTGCGCGAGGTCGCCCCGCATCTGCTCGCGCCCCAGGCGGGTCCGATCGCCGAACAACTGTTGCGCCCGGGGGAGTTGATCACCGGCGTGCGGGTGCCGTTGCTGCGCGGCGTGCAGGAGTTCGTCAAGGCGCCGGTGGGTGGTGGGCGACACCTGACCCTGGCGCTGGTGGCCGGTCCCGTGGTCGGCGACGTGCGTTGTGCGGTCGGCGGGGCGCATCCCGGTCCGGTGCGCGCGTTCGCGGCCGAACAATGGCTGGCGGGACGGATGGACCCGCACACGGGTCGGCTCTCGGACGCGCGCGACGCGGCCGACTTCGGCCGGTTGGTCGCGGACGAGATCCGGCCCGAGGCGGAACAGCGGGCCGCCCGGGCGCACCTGCGGCACGTGGTCGCGGTGTGCGCGCGGCGCGCGGTACAACGGGCGTTCGGCGGATGAGCGGCCCCGGGTTCGACTTCGACGCGGCCCCCACCACGTCGTACGTCCTGCGCGTCAACGGCGAGGCGCGGCTGATCGAGAACGCCTGGATCGGCGAGAACCTGCTGTACGTGCTGCGCGAGCGGCTCGGCCTGCCCGGCGCCAAGGACGGCTGCGGACAGGGCGTCTGCGGGACCTGCACGGTGCACCTGGACGGGGTCGCGGTCTCCGCGTGTCTGGTCGCGGCGGCCACCCTGGGCGACCGCGAGGTGCGCACCATCGAGGACCTGGACAACGACCCGGAGACCGCCGGGGTGCAGCGCGCGCTGGTCGAGTCCGGCGCGGTCCAGTGCGGATACTGCGTGCCGGGAGTGGTCGCGTCCGCGTGTGCGCTGCTGGCCCGCAGCTCCGAGCCGGGCGAGGTGGAGATCCGGCGGGCGCTGGACGGGCACCCCTGTCGGTGTGCCGGGCCGCATCCGATGGTGGACGCGGTGCGCACCGCGGCGCGCAGGCGCGCCCCGCGCGAGACCCACTCGACGATGATGTTCAACGTGATCGCGCCGCCGGCGGCCGGCGGCACCGAGTGATCGGCGAGACCAAGTGATCGGCACGAATCGGTGATCGGCGAGTCCGCACCGCGCCCCGACGGGGACGCCAAGGCACGGGGGCGGTTCTCCTACACCGGCGACCTGTGGGCGCCCGGCCTGCTGTGGTGCGTGCTGGTGCGCTCCCCGTACCGGCACGCGCGGATCCTGGACGTGGACCCGGCCGGGGCCTACGCGGTGCCGGGGGTGCGCGGCGTGGTCACCGCGGCGGATCTGCCGCCGGGCGCGTGCCACGGGGTGATCGTGGCCGACCGGCCGGTGCTCGCGGACGGCGTGGTGCGCTTCGCCGGGGAGGCGGTCGCGGCGGTCGCCGCGGAGACGCTGCACGCGGCGCGGGCCGGCGCCGCGGCGGTGCTCGTGTCGTACCAACCGTTGGAGGCCGCCTCGGATCCCGAACACGCCTTCGCCGGGCCGCCGTTGCATCCGGACGGCAATGTGCTGCGGCACATCGCGCTGCGCCACGGGCGGCCGGTCAAGCTGCGCCGGGACGGCACGCCGGTGGACGAGGTGGTGGTCGAGGGGCTGTACGAGGTGCCCGCGCAGTACCAGGCCAACCCGGCCACCGACGCCGCGCTCGCGCTGCCCTCGCCGGACGGCGGCGTCGAACTGCACGTGGCGTCGCCGTATCCGCACGCGGATCGGGACCAGGTCGCGGAGTGTCTGGGGCTGCCCGCCGGGATGGTCCGGTTGATGCCCACCGGCGCGGGCGGCTCCGCCGGCACGCGCGAGGACGTCGGACTGACCGCCGTGGTCGCGCTGTTGGCGCTGCGCACCGGGCGGCCGGTCAAGGCGGTGCTGGAGCGGGACGAGTCGTTGTCGGTGGGCGGACATCGGCACGCGGCCCGGATGAAGTACACCCATCGGGCGGATCGGGACGGCCGGTTGCTCGGGGTGGAGGCGCAGATCATCCTGGACGGCGGCGCGTACGCGGGTGTCTCGGCGGAGGTGATCGGGCGGCTGATCGGCTGCGCGGCCGGGCCGTACATGGTGCCGTACGCGGCGGTGGACGCGTGGGCGGTGCGGACCAACAATCCGCCGGCGGGGGCGATGCGTGGGCCCGGCGCGGTGCAGGTGTGCTTCGCGCACGAGGCGCAGATGGACAAGCTCGCGGACGCGCTGGGGATGGACCCGGTGGAGTTGCGGCTGCGCAACGCGCTCAGCTCCGGAACGATGTTGACGACGGGTCAGGTATTGGACGGGCCGGTGCCGGTGGGGGCCGCGTTGCGGGCGGTGGCCGAGGCCGCGCCGCCGGCCGCGCCGCCCGCGCCCGGGACGTTGCGCGGGACGGGGTACGCGGTCGGGTTGATGCCGCTGCTGGGCATCGAGGGGGCCGACGAGTCGTCGACGGCGACCGTGCGACTGGACGGTGGCGTGGTGACGGTGACCTGCGCGGCGGTCGAGGTCGGGCAGGGCTTCGTGACCCTGGTCCGGCAGATCGTGGACGAGGTGTTGGGGGTGCCGGACGCGATCGTGCTGCAGGCGGGCACCGCGTTGCCGACGGCCGGGGCGCCGGGGGTGGGGCGGCATACCTGGCTGACGGCGGGCGCGGTGGAGCAGGCGGCGCGGGAGATCCGCGAGCGGCTGTTGGCGCCGGTGGCGGCGCGGTACGGGATGACGGCGCGGTTGTTGGACGTGCGGGACGGGCGGATCAAGTCCTACGACGGGCTGATCGACCTGTCGGTGGACGCGATGTACGAGGACACCGCGACGGTGACGACGGCGGGCGCGTGCCGGGCGCCGAGCACGGAGCCGCTGGACGACGCGGGGCAGGGCAACGCGTACCCGGCGGTGGCCTTTTCGGCCTGTCGGGTCGTGGTCGACCTGGATCCGGAGTTGGGCACGATCCGGGTGGTGGACGTGACCGGCGCCTACGACGCGGGGCGGGTGTTGGATCCCGGGCAGGCCCGGGTGCGGGTGGAGAGTTCGGTGGCGATGGGGGTCGGGCTCGCGCTGACCGAGGACATCGAGTCGGTGTGGTCGCCGCCGGGGACGTGGGACGTGCCGGCGGTGCGGGTCGCCGCGTGGATCGAGGAGCCGCAACCGGGCGCGCCGTTCGGCGCGAAGGGCCTGGGCGACGCGGCCGTCGTGCCGGTGCCGGCCGCGGTCGCGGCGGCGGTGCGGGATGCGACGGGGCTGGAACTGCCCCGCTTGCCGCTGCGGCCTCGGGACGTGGTGGTGGAGTAGCGCAGGAGCAGCGGGTGTTGCTCGGGCTGGTCGGGTTGCTCGGGTGGCTTGGTGCTGCTCGGTGCTGCCGGGTGCTGCTCGGGGATAAGTAGGTTGATATGCCAGGGTCTAGGCTGTCTCGGTGACAGCCGTAGGGGAGTCGAAGTCCACGCGACGCAGCGCCGAGACGTCCGGCGATCGGGAGCCCGGGGTGCTGACCCGGCCCTATCTTCAGCTCACGCTCGGCATCGTGTCGGTCGTCCTGCTGATCGCCTTCGAGGCGATGGCCGTGGGCACCGCGATGCCGGTGGCGGTCGAGGAACTCGACGGCGTGCCGCTGTACGCCCTGGCCTTCTCCGCGTTCTTCACCACGAGCCTGCTCGCCATGGTGGTCTCCGGCGAATGGTGTGACGCGCGTGGACCCCGACTGCCGCTGTTCGGCGGGATCGGGGCGTTCGCGGCCGGCCTCGTGCTGGCCGGCACCGCGCGGTCGATGTGGCCGTTCATCGCGGGCCGGGCCGTGCAGGGCCTCGGCGGCGGGCTGGTGATCGTGGCGCTGTACGTGGTGGTCGGCAAGGCGTACCCGTCCGCGCTGCGCCCGCGGGTGTTCTCGGCGTTCTCCGCGGCGTGGGTGCTGCCCTCGATCGTCGGGCCGCCGGTGGCCGGCCTGGTCACCGATCACCTGGGCTGGCGCTGGGTGTTCCTGGCCATTCCGGTGCTCGTGGTGTTGCCGATCATGATGA
Source organism: Embleya sp. NPDC005971 (assembly GCF_040629175.1). NCBI lineage: Bacteria > Bacillati > Actinomycetota > Actinomycetes > Kitasatosporales > Streptomycetaceae > Embleya > Embleya sp. NPDC005971. Next base: position 58,909 of record NZ_JBEXUX010000005.1, read on the forward strand.
TGCTGCCGCAGCTCAAGCGGATGGCGGGCGAGCCGGATCCGGACGCGCGGATGAACCGGGGCCGGATCCGCGCCGCGCTCGGCGCCTCGGTGGGCGCGGGCATGTTGCAGTACGGCGGCCAAGACCTGAACGTGCCGGGCGTGTTGTCGGCGGTCGCGGGCCTGGCGCTGATGGTGGTGACGGTGCCTCGGCTGTTGCCGGCGGGGACGTTGCGCGCGGTGCGCGGGCTGCCGGCGGTGATCCTGTGTCGGGGTGTGCTCGCGAGCGCGTTCTTCTCGGTCGAGTCCTTCGTACCCCTGATGCTGATCAGCGAGCACGGCCTGTCGCCGACGCGGGCGGGGCTGACGCTGACCGTGGGCGCGCTGTCCTGGGCGCTGGGGTCCTGGTACCAGGGCCGATCGCCGCACGAACGTCGGCCGCTCCTGGTCCGGATGGGCTTCCTCTTCGTGGCCGTCGCGATCGGCGGGGCACTGCTGGCGCTGGTCCCCGGCGTATCGCCGTACGTGGTCACGGTCGGCTGGTTCTTCGGCGGCGCCGGCATGGGCATGGCCGTCTCGTCGATGAGCGTGCTCACCCTCGACCTGTCCACCCCGGAGGAGTCGGGCACCAACTCCTCCTCCCTCCAGGTCGCCGACTCGCTCGGCACGATCGTCATGGTCGGCCTGGCCGGCGCCATCTTCGCCGCCCTCCACGAGGGCACCGGCAAGGACTCCGGCGTCTTCACCCTGATCTTCGCCATCATGCTCGCCACGGCCCTCCTCGGCACCCTCCTCGCCCCCCGCCTCCACCCCACCCCCCAAACCCCCTGACCGCTCGCCCGATCACGGTCTCGATTCGCAAACCCACCCACCGACACCGAGCACCGGACCGATTCCACTACGCGCGCGCATTCCCCCGACTACCCTGAGTCCCGACGGCCTGCTCCGGCGCGGGCTTCGGGGATCGGGGGAGACCTCATGCCGTTGCAACCACGATTTCGTAGGTCCGCGGGTTCTCAGCGCCGGTTCGTCGACCGGGAAGAGGCCATGGCGGTCTTCGAGGACGCCTGGACCGCCGGCGGGGACGGCCTGCGGGTCGTGAACGTGACGGGCGTCGGCGGGATCGGCAAGTCTCGATTCCTGCGTGAGTGCCAGTCGCGACTGGAGCCCGAGGCCCGCACCGTACTGCTCGACCTCCAGATCCCGGCCCTGCGCGAACAGGACGCCGCACTCGCGGTGTTGCGAGCACGCCTGGGAGCCCTGGGTGCCTCGTTTCCGCGATACGACCTCGCCTATCTCGCACTGTGGCAGCGTCTGCATCCCCACCTGCAGATCTCGCTCGCCGATGTGGCCGCCCGGCAGCAGAGCGAGGTGCTGGCCGATCTCGCGGACGCGGTGGGCGGGTTGCCGGTCTTTCGGACCGTCGGTGGGCTGCTCCGGTTCGCCGGTCGCTCATCCGCGAGGTTCAAGCGATGGCGTTGGCTCAGGAACGACGAGACCCTGCAACGGCTCGACGAACTCGACCCCGCCGAACTCGCCGACGCCGCCACATTCCTGTTCGCCGAGGATCTGCGCCTGGCGAGCGTGGAGCAGCGATATCTGGTCTGTATCGACGCGTACGAGGCACTGGTGGGCGGCAGCACCAGGGCGGGCCGTACCGCCGGGCTCGACTCGTGGTTGCGCGACCTGGTGTCGCAGTTGGATCGGGGCCTGGTCCTGATCGCGAGCCGAGAGCCACTCGGCTGGCAGACGTACGACAGTCAGTGGACCGCGCACCTGACCCAGGTGCCGCTCGACGGGCTGCCGATGACCGCGCGGGTCGAACTGCTCGAAACGCACGGGGTGTCCGATCTCCGTGCGCGCACCGCCCTGGCGCGGGCCAGTTCCGGCGTGCCCTTCTACCTGAACCTGGCCCTGGACGCGGACTCCGGCGCCGAACAGGGTGACAGTGCGCTGACCACAGCCGTGTCGGGGGAGGAAATCCTCGAACGTTTTCTTCAACACGTGGACTCGCAAGAGGTGCGGTTGCTCGAAGTCCTCGCGGTGGCACGCACGATCGACTTCGACATCTTTCGCACCGTCGCGGCGGCCTTCGGATTGTCGGCGGACCGGCGGACCTGGGAGACGCTGACCGCCTACTCCTTCGTCCAGCCGGCCGGCGTCGAGCGATTCCAACTGCATCAATTGATGGCCACCGAACTGAGGGCACGTCAGACGGCGTCGATGCGCCAGGCCGTGCATCGCGTGTTGCGGACCCTGTGGCGCGAACGGGCCGACCGCAGCGTGGCGGGCCCGGCGAGTACTCGGCGGACAACCGGGGCAAAGTTGCGCGAGGTCGTCTTCCACAGCATGTATGCCGGGGAGTTCACCCCGGCCGATCTGCTCGCCCACACGGCGGAGATCGTCGCGAGTGGCGGGATCCGGTCCCTGGGAGGTGTGGTCGAGGATGTGCGGCGCTTCTGTGCGGCGGGCGACCACCCCCGCGCCGAGTTGGAGATGGCCGCGCGCTGTGTGGAGGCCGAGACGGCGATCCTGGTCGGGGACGTCGAGCAGGCCGAGGCATTGACCCGCGGCCTGGCGGGTATCGACGGCGGCAGCCCGGCCCAGGTACGTCTGGCCCTCGCCGGCGCAGACGCGTTGCGGGTGCTCGGTCGAACCTCGGAGGCACTCGCGCGGTACTCGTCGTTGTGGCAGTCGGCCACGATCCCGGAGGGCCGCAGTGCGGCGCTGTGGGCGGCGGACCTCTACATGGCCGGTGGACGCTTTCGCGACGCGGAGAACCTGGTCAACGGGCTTACCGGCACGCTTGGTCGGGACGAACACACACTGCGCGGGGACACCGCGAGGCTGATTCACCTGGGTCGGCGGTTCGCCTTCGATTTCCCGGCCGCCCGCAGCAGTCTGGATCAGGCGCAACTGCACTACCTGGAGGCCGGGTCCGCGGTCCGACTCGCGAATCTGGTGGTCAATCGCGCCGAGTTCCTGGCCTGGACGGAGCCCGAGCACGCCGGTGACGTGGCGGACGAGGCGATCGCGGTGCAGCGGGACATCGGTGCCTTGCACGAACTCGGCAAGGCATACACGGCCAAGGCACTGGCTCTGCTGCGGTGCGGGCGCACCGCCGAGGCCGAGGCGTCCTTGGACACCGCCCTGGAAGTGCTGGGACGTGCTCGCTACCGCTCGGGAACGGCCCGGGCTCAGCTCGTCCGATCGCTCATCATGCTCCGCCGCGGTGAACCGGAGAATGCCCGGAGCACCGCGGAGTGGGCGATTCGTGAATTCGAGGGGGCGGAGGTGTATCCGACGCTCGTCCTCGCGGCACTGCACATGCTGCGCAGATCGGGGCCGGCGCAACCGGCGCACGCGGCGTCCCTCGCCCGGGCACGTGCGGCAATCCGCCCGGTCGACTCCCTCGGGGCGCTCGAGGCGCGAGTCGACGCATGGGTCGCGACCATCGTGGGGGAATGACCATGACACCGGATCCGCTGACGCTCTATCGCACGGCACGCGCGTCCGAAATGAGCGCGTCCGGGTTCTACAACGACAATGTGCGCGTCGAGACGGACGACGGACCGGTGATCGTTCGCATCCCGATCCACGGTGCGGACGGCATGGATCTGCGGATGTGGCCCGAGCACGAGGTGATCCGGGCGGTGGCGCCGTGGGCCTCGGAGATCCCCGCCGTATTGCATGTGTCGCACGATCCGGCGTTCCAGATCCACCGCTTCATTGCGGGTGACGTGGTGGACGCGATTGCGGCGCGCGGCAAGTCGGTGCCCGCGCACCTGGCGGGGGATGTGGTGCGCTTCTTCCGGGACATGTCGCGAGTGCCGATCGAAGCGCTCCCCGCTCTGCCTGCGGATTGGCCGAAGGACGGTGACACCGCCGGCTTCGGGGCGCTGCTCTCCGCCGTGACCGCCGATGTCTGGCGGCGCTTTCGGGAGCCCTATGCGTCGCTGTATGCGGCGTTGGGGGTCCCGGCGGATCCGCTCGGCAGGGTGGAGGCGGACTGGGCGACGATGACGAGGCGTCCGTTTCGTGCGCTGCACTGTGACATCCACCGCAAGAATCTCATCGTGGCCGCCGGCCGGACCCACTTCCTCGACTGGGAGCTGGCCCTGTGGGGAGACCCGTTGTACGACTTGGCGGTGCACCTGCACAAGATGGACTACTTCCCGGCCGAGGCCGGGGCGGTGCGCGATGGGTGGCTCGCGGCGATGCCCGCCGACACGCGGGCGGAAGCCTTGGTGGATCTGCCCGTCTACATCCGACACGAACGGGTCAAGTCCGCTCTCGTCGACACGGTTCGGTACGCCAAGTTGATCCCGACGGCGGACGCGGCGAGCGAACCGCGGCTGGTGGCGTCGTTGACGACGAAGCTCAATCGTGCCCGCGCGGTTTGGGGTGTGGAGGGTTTGGTGGAGGGCGAGCAGGTTCGGCGGATTTTGGGCGCCTTCGGGTCGGTGGCGGACTGAAGGCGGAGCCGGGTGGGCGGCTTCGGAACGCGGCGGCGCAGGCGAGGTTCGGGGCAAGGGCCCGGGTGGGGGCTCGGGTAGCCTGAGGGCTTGGTGTCGGGTGGAATTCCGGGTTGGAGCAGAGTCGTCGCAGTGAGTATTGCAGCCGCGTCCCATCTGTCCCCGGCCTTCCCGAATCGTGCCTCCTGGGGTACGGCGAACAAGCTGCGTGCGTGGCAGCAGGGGGCCTTGGACACCTATCTCGAACGGCAGCCTCGGGACTTTCTCGCGGTGGCCACGCCGGGTGCCGGCAAGACGACGTTCGCGTTGCGGATCGCCTCGGAGTTGCTGGAGGCGCACGTGATCCATCAGGTCACCATCGTTGCGCCGACCGAGCATCTCAAGAAGCAGTGGGCCGAGGCCGCGGCACGCATAGGTCTGCGGATCGACCCGAATTATTCGAGTTCGTCGGGGCCGGTGTCGCGGGAGTATCACGGGATCGCGGTCACCTACGCGGGTGTCGGCGTGCATCCGATGTTGCATCGGCGGCGGGTGGAGAACCGTAAGACGCTGGTGATCCTGGATGAGATCCACCACGCGGGCGACAGCAAGTCGTGGGGCGAGGCGTGCATGGAGGCGTTCGAGCCGGCGACGCGCCGGCTCGCGCTGACCGGCACGCCGTTTCGGTCGGACATCAATCCGATTCCGTTCGTCGCGTACGTGGAGGGCAAGGACGGCATTCGGCGTTCGTCCGCCGACTACACGTACGGCTATGGCCACGCGCTTTCGGACGGGGTGGTGCGGCCGGTCATCTTTCTGTCGTATTCGGGCGACTTGAGGTGGCGGACCAAGGCCGGGGACGAGATCGCGGCCTCGTTGGGCGAGCCGATGACCAAGGATGCGATCAGCCAGGCCTGGCGTACCGCGCTGGATCCGCAGGGTGCCTGGATGCCGCAGGTGTTGCGGGCCGCGGACAAGCGGTTGGGCGAGGTGCGCAAGGCGATTCCGGACGCGGGTGGGTTGGTGATCGCCACCGACCACGAGTCGGCGCGGGCGTACGCGCGGATGATTCGGGAGATCACCGGGCAGGGCGCGACCCTGGTGTTGTCGGACGACACCGGCGCGTCGAAGAAGATCGAGGACTTCTCGGCGTCCGAGGATCGCTGGATGGTCGCGGTGCGGATGGTGTCCGAGGGGGTGGACGTGCCTCGGCTTTCGGTGGGGGTGTTCGCCACCACCATCTCCACGCCGTTGTTCTTCGCGCAGGCCGTGGGCCGATTCGTCCGGGCCCGGCGGCGGGGCGAGACGGCCTCGGTGTTCCTGCCTTCGGTGCCGACGCTGCTCCAGCACGCGAACGAGATGGAGATCGAGCGCGATCACGTGTTGGACCGCCCGAAGAAGGAGGGCGGGATGTACGACGAGGAGGACGCCCTCGTCGCGCAGGCCAACGCGCAGCAGGACGAGCCGGGGCAGCAGGAGGAGTTCGCGTTCGAGGCGCTGGAGAGCGAGGCGCGGTTCGACCGGGTGTTGTTCGACGGTGCGGAGTTCGGGCTCCAGGCGCACGTGGGCAGCGAGGAGGAAGAGGAGTACCTCGGCCTGCCCGGACTGCTCGAACCCGACCAGGTGCAGATGTTGCTCCAGTCCCGGCAGGCCAAGCAGGTGGCCAAGAGCCGGCGCAAGCCGGACCAGCAGGCCGACCTGTCGGAGAAACCGGCGGACCAGCGACCGGTGGTGACGCATCGTCAGATGACCTCGATGCGCAAGGAACTCAACACGATGGTGGCCGCGTGGCACCACCGCACCGGGCAGACCCACGGGCAGATCCACAACGAGCTGCGCCGGGTGTGCGGCGGGCCGGCGGTGGCCCAGGCGTCGGCCGGGCAGTTGGAGGCGCGGATCGGGAAGATTCGCGAGTGGGCCACGTCCGGGCGGTGAGATTCACGGCGGCCGGGGCGCGACTCGGGCCGGTACGGGGAGTCGGTTCGTGGCCGGCGATCTCATGGGTTGGGACGGTGTGTCCGGCTGGTGAGTACGGGGCTGCTCGGTCGTGGTCCTGGGGACACGTGTCGAGGATCGCATTTGGCGATTTGTGCGGTATGTGCTAGACGTCCTGGTTCAGCGGAGATTTTTCCTGTCCGTATCCCGGATATCCGGTGCCAAAACTGCCCTCTCTGGTTAGCGTGATCTTCCGACGCGCCGCGCAGGAGGAACCGTCCTTCGCGGACGTGGGAATCCGTTCGGCCTGCCCGCCGAGTGGCGACGAGTACGTGTCCTGGCCCCATGACCTGGCGCCGCACAGCCTCGCGAATGTGGTGTTTCGTTCGGGGATCGAACGCCGCTGGACGTAATGCAACGTCACGCGAAGGGAGGGGGGTCGGTGGTCGCCGAAACGTCACAGACCCTGGACCGAGGTCTCAAGGTCCTCGAACTGCTCGCCGATGCCTCGGACGGCTTGTCGGTACACGACATCGCCGCCGCACTCGGCGTCAACCGCACCGTTGTCTATCGCATCCTCGCCACGCTCGAACAGCACGGCCTCGTCCGGCGCGACGAGAGCGGCCGCACCAGACTCGGCCTCGGCGCGCTGCAGCTGGCCCGTCGGGCACACCCGCTGGTGCGCGACGCGGCGGTGCCCTGTCTGCGCCGACTGGCCGAGGAGACCGGCGCCACCGCGCACCTGACCATCGTGGACGGCATGGAGGCCCTGGTGGTCGCGGTGGCCGAGCCCACCTGGACCGACTACCACGTGGCCTACCGGGTCGGTTCGCGGCACACGCTGGACGCGGGGGCCGCGGGGTTGGCCATCCTGGCCGCGCGCCGCGTGGTGGCGGGCCTGGACGGGCCCAGGTCCTATGTGTACGCCCCCGGCGACGGTCGGCACACGGTGCCCGGGATCGCCGCCTCGGTGCCGGATCTCGCGGCGGTCGAGTCGAGCGTGGGGATCGTCTCGCTCGGCAACCTGGACACCGAACGGCTGGGCCGCCGAGTGGCCCAGGCCGCGGCCGAACTGTCCGACGAACTGGGCGGGGTACGGGTCTCCGCCGCGTAGTCCCGAGCGTCGCGACCACGCGCGGATCGCCGACCGCGGCTTCGGTGAGGCGAGTCCGGTACGGCGGGTGGGGGCGCGCCGTGTTTAATGCCAGGCGTGGCCCGTACCAAGCTCACCCTCCCGGTGTCCCTGCTCCTCGTCGCGATCCTGTTCCTCTTCGCGTTCCTGGTGCCGATGCCGTACGTCCTGATCACGCCCGGATCGGTGGCCGACACGCTCGGCGAGGACGGGGGGCGGCCGGTGGTCGAGATCTCCGGCCCCGCCGCGGTGTATCCGACCACCGGGCACCTGCTGTTGACCACGATCCACGCGAGCGGGCGCGACGACAAGCGTCGGCTGGCATCGCTGATCGGCGCGTGGTGGGACTCGGAGGAGTCGGTCGTGCCGAGGAAGTCCGTTTATCCGGACGGCAAGTCGGTCGAGCAGGTCGTCGAGACCAACGTCAAGGACATGGTCAAGTCGCAGGACAGCGCGACCGTCGCGGCGCTGAAGTACCTCGGCAAGTCGCCGGACCAGGTCAAGGTGACGTTGCACCTGAACGATGTCGGCGGACCGAGTGCGGGGCTGTTCTTCGCGCTGGGCATCGTGGACAAGCTGACGGAGGGTCAGCTCACCGGCGGGCGGACGATTGCCGGCACGGGGGCGATCGACGCGAACGGCAAGGTCGGGGAGATCGGCGGGTTGCCGATGAAGCTGCTGGCCGCGAAGCGGGCGGGGGCCACGGTTTTCGTTTTGCCGAAGGGGGAGTGCGGGGAGGCCGGGCGGGTCGGGGACGGCGGGCTTCGGCTGATTCCGGTCGAGACGCTCTCGGGCGCGGTTTCGGCGCTCGAGGCGTTGAACGCGGGGGGCAAGGTGCCTTCGTGCTGACGGGGGTTCGGCCTCGTCCGCCGGCCGGCCCGGTCGGCCTCGAACGCCGGCCGGGCCGGGTTCGCCGCCTGCGCCGGCGGGGCTGAGCGGGCTCGAACGCCGGCCTGGCCGGGTGGGCCGGCTATTCGTCCACCGCGGATTCGACCAGGGGCAGGACTCGGTAGGGGACCGGGGTTTCCAGGGCGATGGTGGTGGAGGCGCGGACCACGCCTTCGAGTTCGATGATCTGTTCGATTACGTGTTGTAGGTCCGCGTTCGAGCGGGCGACGATTCGGCACAGCAGGTCGCCTCGGCCGGTGATGGCGTGCACTTCGAGGATCTGGGCCACGCATTCCAGTTGCTTGCGCAGGTCGCGGCCCTGGCCCTGGCGGATCTCCAGGGTCGCGAAGGCGGTCACCGAGAAGCCGAGGGTGGCGGGGTCCACGTCCGGCCCGAAGCCTCTGATCACGCCGGCCTCGCGCAGCCGGTCCAGGCGCACCTGTACCGTGCCGCGCGCTACCGCCAGCCGGCGCGAACACTCCACGACACCGATCCGCGGTGTTTCCACCAGCAACCGGATCAGCGCGGCATCCAACCGGTCGATCTGCAAGGTGCCCTCCCTCGGGGGACTGGTTTCCCGGTGCCTACCCTGGGGCCATTCACGGCCACACCGGGAGGCAGCATGACCACCGACCTGATCACGGCACTGCGGGAGGAACTACCCGCGCACGTCCTGGTGACGGACGCGGACATCGCCGCATCGTACGCGCGTGACATGGCCGGCCTGTGTGCGGCCGGTCACCCTGCGGTGGTGGTCCTGGCCGAGACCACCGAGCAGGTGCAACACGTCATGCGGGTGGCCACCCGACTGCGGGTACCGGTGGTCCCGCAGGGCGCGCGTACCGGCTTGTCCGGCGGCGCCAACGCGGTCGACGGCTGCATCGTGCTTTCGCTCGTTCGGATGAATCGCATCCTGCAGATCGATCCCGTCGACCGTACGGCCGTGGTGGAGCCGGGGGTGATCAACGCCGACCTGTCCAAGGCGACCGCCGAGCACGGCCTGGTCTACCCGCCGGACCCGTCCAGTTGGGAGACCTGCACGATCGGCGGCAACATCGGTACCGGCGCGGGCGGATTGTGCTGCGTCAAGTACGGGGTGACCGCCGAGTACGTGCTGGGCCTGGAGGTCGTGCTCGCCGACGGGGAACTGCTGCGCACCGGGCGACGGACCGCCAAGGGCGTCGCGGGCTACGACCTGACCCGGTTGTTCGTCGGCGCGGAGGGCACGCTCGGCGTGGTCACCCGGGCCACCCTCGCGCTGCGACCGACGCCGCCGCCCGCGTTGGTGACGGTGGCCCAGTTCGCGAGCACCGCCTCGGCGGCCGGTGCGGTCTCGGCGATCATGGCGGCCGGCCACACCCCCTCGCTGATGGAACTGATGGACGGCACCACCCTGCGCGCGGTGAACGCGATGGCGAACATGGGCCTGCCGGAGCACAGCGCCGCGCTGCTCCTGGTCGCGGTGGACACCCCGGAGCCCGCCGCCGAGTTGGCCGCGATCGAGGCGATCTGTACCGAGGCGGGCGCGTTCGAGGCGTTCACCGCCGAGGACGCCGAGGACTCGGCGCTGTTCATGCAGGCCCGTCGACTCGCGCTGCCCGCACTGGAACGGCTGGGCACCAGCATGATCGACGACGTCGCGGTGCCGCGCTCGCGACTCGGCGACCTGCTCGACGGGGTGGCCGCGATCGCCGAGCGGCACGACACGGTGATCGGGGTGTGCGCGCACGCCGGGGACGGGAACACCCACCCGATCGTGATCTTCGACGCGACCGACCCGGCGGCGGTGGAGCGGGCCGGGGTCGCGTTCGACGCGATCATGCGTCTGGGGTTGGACCTCGGCGGCACGATCACCGGGGAGCACGGGGTGGGCGTGCTCAAGCGGGATTGGCTCGCGGAGGAACTCGGGCCGGTGGGGGTTCGGGTGCACCGGGGGGTCAAGGCCGCGTTCGACCCGCTGGGCATCCTGAACCCGGGGAAGGTGATCTGAACCCGGGGAGGTGCTCCGGCCCCGGGAAGGTGATCCGAGCCCGGGCCTGGGGCAGGTGCTCCGGGCCGGGCCGAGGAGGGGGCGGCTCCGTCGGAGGTCCCGTCGGGTACTCCCGGGGTGGCATGTCTCGGGGGTACCCGGGGGTTCGAGTCGTCCTCCGGTAGTAGGGCCGATCGGCACTCCCGGGCGACGCCCGACGGGGGGTGTGGCACCTAGGTTTGTGGGTGTCGCTCCTGTTGGGGCGCACGGTGTCGCCTTCTCGGGCGGGACGGGTTCGTTCGGAGGTGGCGGTCGTGGAGAAGCGGGACAGTCGAGAGGTACGGGTCGCGGCAATCGCACTGCGCCGCCGTCGACAGGCACGCGCGCAGGCCACCGCCCGACTCGTCACCGCGATCCGCCGGGCGGCCTGATTCGCCGGAGCTTGTTCGGGCTTTGGCTGTTCGGCGCTTGATCGCCGGTGGGTGGGCCGCTTCGGGTAATCGGCGGCCGGTGGGTCGGCCGCTTCGGAGCTGCCCGGTCCCTGGGGACGCGCAACCGGGGACTGGTGATCCAGGGACGGATGGGCCCTGGATACCGGTGCGGGGACGTCGGATCCTGTGGGCATGAACGATCGACAGGAGCTGGCCGGCTTTCTGCTGCGCTGCCGGGAACGGCTGTCGCCGGCGGACGTGGGGCTGCCCGATGGGGTCCGGCGCCGTACGGCGGGGCTGCGTCGCGAGGAGGTCGCGCGGCTGGCCGGGATGTCGGTCGACTACTACGCGCGGCTGGAGCAGAACCGGGGGCCGCACCCGTCGCCGCAGCTTCTTGCCGCGTTGGCGCGCGCGTTGCGGTTGGAGGAGGACGGGCGTGATCACCTTTTCCGGCTGGCCGGTCGTGTTCCGCCGGGGCGGTCGTGCGGTGCGGACGAGCATGTGTCGCCCGCGATATTGCTGATCCTGGATCGGCTGCACGATGTGCCGGCGCAGGTGATCTCGGATTCGGGCGACGTATTGGCGCAGAACGCGATGGCGGTGGCGCTGCTGGGGGCGAACGTCGGGCGCAACGTCGTGGTGCGGTGGTTTTGCGAGCCGGGTTCGCGGGAGCGGTTTCGCGGGGCGGACGTGGATGCGATCTCCCGGGCGTATGTGGCCGATCTGCGGGGTGTGCTCGGGGAGCGGCCGGGTGACGCGCGGGTCGCGGGGGTGGTGGCGCGGTTGTGTGCGGGGTCGGCCGAGTTCGCCGCGTTGTGGGCGGCGGCGGGGTCGGGGGGCGGGGACGAGGGGGGCGGCCTGTGCGAGGGGGCCGGGCGGTGGGGGCGGGGGGAGACGGTTTGGCATCCGGAGGTCGGGGAGATCGCCTTGCGGAGTCAGGTGCTTGTCGCCGTGGAGGCGGGGCAGCGGGTGGTCGTTTATTCGGCCCCTGCGGGGAGCCTGGCGGCTGGGCGGTTGGCGTTGCTTCGGGTTGTCGGCGTGCAAACGATGTCGGCCTAGTGGTGGGTGGGTTGGCGGGTCGGGTTGCCCTCGGTCGCCGGGCGGGCGGGTTCGCCTCATGCGCCGGCGGGGCTGGGTGGCCTCATGCGCCGGGCGGACTGGGTTCGCCTCATGCGCCGGCGGGGCTGCCTTGGCCTCATGCGCCGGGCGGACTGGGTTCGCCTCATGCGCCGGCGGGGCTGCCTTGGCCTCATGCGCCGGGCGGACTGGGTTCGCCTCATGCGCCG
>NZ_JBEXUX010000005.1:71080-243251 GCF_040629175.1 Embleya sp. NPDC005971
GGCGGGGCTGGGTGGCCTCAAGCGCCGGCCGGGCTGGTTCGCCTCAAGCGCCGGCGGGGCTGGATGGCCTCAAACGCCGGTCGGGCTGATTCGGCTAAGCGTCGGCGAGGTTGGGTGGCCCACGCGTCGGGCCGGCTGGGTTCGCCTCATGTGCCGGCGGGGGCGAGTGGCCCCAAGCGCCGGCCGGGTCGTGAGGTACCGGGGCCGGCCGGGCTTGGGGGTTGCTTCAGGGGTGGGTTGGTGGGGGGAGGAGGGAGGTGAGGTGGGGGGGGGTGTCGATGGTCAGGCCGGCTTCTTTGGCGGCTTCGAGGGTCAGGTCCGGGGGGAAGCCGTGGGTGGTGTAGAGGGTGACGACGGTTTCGGTGGGGAGGTCGGGGTGGCCGGCTTCCAGGCGGCGGCGGATCGCCTTGTCGAGGAGGCGGGTGCCCTTGTGGAGGGTGCGGGCGAAGGATTCTTCCTCCCGGGCGGTCAGGGATTCGATGAGGGACGCGCTTCGGGTGAGTTCCGGCCAGGCGGGGGAGAGCGTCGTGACGATGCTTGCGGTGAGGGGTGGCAGGACGGGGCCCCGGATGCCGAGGCGACGGCCGTGTCGGAGCGCCCTTCGGATCAGTCGACGCAGGACGTATTCGGTGCCCTCCTTGCCCGGACGGATGCCGTCCGCGAGCAGGAACGCGATCGCCCGCGCGTGGTCGGTGAGGACTTCGAAGGACACCCGATCGGGGTTGTCGCGGTCGGTGGGGGAGTAGGCCCGGCCCGCCAGTTCCTCGACCGTCGCCAACGTGGGGCGCAGCAGGTCGGTTTGTACGGTGCTGTCCACGCCCTGGAGCACCGTCGCGAGCCGATCCAGGCCCAGGCCCGTGTCGATGCCGGTGCGTGGTAGGTCGCCGAGTACCGGGAAACCGCCGCCGGGTTCGCTCTCGCCGCGCACGCTGCGCATGAAGACCAGGCTCCACAACTCGACGAAGCGTTCGGGGTCGACCGAGGGTCCCCCGTCGCGCCCGTACTCCGGTCCCCGGTCGTAGGTGACGTCCGAGCACGGACCGCACGGCCCCGGTACGCCCATCGACCAGAAGTTGTCCGCCGCGCCCAGGCGTTGGATCCGCTCCGAGGGCATGCCGACCGAGCGCCAGATGCGCGCCGACTCGTCGTCGTCCTCGTAGACGGTGACCCACAGGCGGTCGGGGGAGAGGCCGAAGTGTTCGGTCAGCACCTCGTACGCGAACCCGATCGCCTCCGACTTGAAGTAGTCGCCGAAGGAGAAGTTGCCGAGCATCTCGAAGAAGGTGGAGTGCCGGCGGGTGTGTCCGATGTTGTCGATGTCCACGGTGCGTACGCACTTTTGCACCGAGGTCGCGCGGGGCACTTCGGGTTCGACGTCGCCCAGGAACCAGGGCTTGAACTGGTTCATCCCCGCGTTGGCCACGAGCAGGCTCGAATCGGGCGGCAGCAGCGAACCGGACGGCACGAGGCGATGTCCGCGCGCGGTGAAGAAGTCGAGGAAGGTGGAACGGATCTGTGGCGAGAGCATGGCGAATCGGCCTTCGCGAGAGCAGCGGGCGGTGGGAGTACACACACGCCGAGCCGGGCCGAGCGGCGCTATCGCGCTCGGTTCGCCGGCCCGACGCCGGTAGCTCGCTGCCCGTTGATCCACATGTTTCGACGATAACCGACACCGGGTTGTCGGCGACGGGATTTTCGGGCCGCGAACCGGTGCCCGGTCGCCCGGATGGCCTACCGTGACGGGCATGAGTGACCTGCCGAGCAGCGAAGCGCCGTACGGCCGGGGGGCGGACCTGCAGCCGGACATGGCCGACCGGCTGCGTTCCTACTGGGGCTTCTCCGCGCAGCGCGAACGCCAGGCGGCGATCGGCCGGGCCGCGCCGCGCAAGCGGCGACACGTCGAGGTGCAGTGCGGCAAGTGCGGCTCGACCAAGGTGAGCACCGACATCGTCGGCGACTACGTCTGCGGTTCGTGCGCCGCGCGCTGGCGTCCGCCGACCGCCGCGGACGGTCCCACGTGTCCCGAGTGCGGCTCGGGCAAGGTGTCCTCGATGCCGTACGGGGACCGCAAGTGTCGGGACTGCGATCACCAGTGGCGCCCCAGCTGACCTGCGGCTTCGTCGCGCTTTCGGCGGGAGGCCCTTGTTTTGTAGGGCTGTTGCGGATACCCACGAAGGCAAAACGATCAACGTGGGAGGCAACACCATGGCAGGACGTCTTCAGGACCACGTCGCGGTGATCACCGGCTCCGGGGCGGGCATCGGGCGCGGGATCGCCCGGCGGTTCGCGGCCGAGGGATGTCGGATCCTGGTCAACGACATCGGGGCCGAGTCGGCGGATCGGGTCGCCGCCGAGATCGCCGAGGTGTTCGGCGTCGACACGCTCGCGGTGGTCGCCGACGTCACGGTCAAGGCGGAGGCGGTCGGCCTGGTCGAGGCCGCGCTGGACCGGTGGGGCCGGTTGGACACGTTGGTGAACAACGCGTGGGGCGGCGGGCGGATCAACCGCCTGGAGAACAAGACCGACGAGATGTTGCAGCACGGTCTGGACATGGCCCTGTGGGCCGGATGGTGGACGATGCGCGCGGCGTTCGAGCCGATGCGGGACGCGGGTGGCGGCAGCGTGATCAACATCGCCAGCCTGAACGGCGTCAACGCGCATCGGTTCACCGCCGAGTACAACGTCGGCAAGGAGGCGCTGCGGGCGCTGACCCGCTCGGCGGCGCGGGAGTGGGCGCCGCATCAGATCCGGGCCAACGTGATCTGTCCCGGGGCCAGGACCGACGCGTTCGCGGCCTACGCCAAGGTGAACCCGGAGGCCGCCGCGCTCGCGGAGTCGGCCAATCCGATGGGCCGGATGGGCGACCCGGAGACCGACATCGGCGGCGCTGCCCTGTTCCTGGCCAGTGACGACTCGCGCTATGTCACGGGGAACACGCTCTTCGTCGGCGGCGGCACGCACATCAACGGTTCGACCTGGGCGCCGACGCCGGAGGAGGACCGGGTCGGGTAGCGAGATGGTGGATATTGTCCGGATATCGAGGCTTGAGTGGGCGAATTACCGTGATGCGCACCACTCTTGCGAGTAATCGTCAAACTGACGAGTAATCGTGTTATGCTGACGACATGGACACCGCAACCACGGCATTGCTCACGGATCACTACGAGCTGACGATGCTCGAAGCCGCACTTCGCAGCGGCGCGGCGCATCGCCGTTCGGTGTTCGAGGTCTTCGCCCGCCGACTGCCGGACGGTCGGCGCTACGGCGTGACCGCCGGCACCGGGCGGCTGCTCGACGCCATCGAGAACTTCCGCTTCGACGAGGAGACGCTGCGCTTCCTCGGCGAGGCCGGGGTGGTCGGTCCGGCGACGCTGGACTGGCTGGCGGGCTACCGGTTCACCGGCAACATCTGGGGCTACGCCGAGGGCGAGTGCTGGTTCCCGGGTTCGCCGCTGGTGGTGGTCGAGGGCAGCTTCGCCGAGGCGGTGGTGCTGGAGACGTTGATCCTGTCGATCCTCAACCACGACGCCGCCGTCGCCGCCGCCGCATCCCGGATGACGTCGGCCGCGGCCGGGCGTCCGTGCATCGAGATGGGCTCGCGCCGCACCCACGAGGAGGCGGCGGTGGCCGCCGCGCGGGCCGCGTACATCTGCGGTTTCGCGAGCACCTCGAACCTGCGTGCCGGGCAGCGGTACGGGATCCCGACTCGGGGCACCAGCGCGCACGCGTTCACGCTGCTGCATGACGACGAGCGCGAGGCGTTCGCGGCGCAGGTGGCCGCGCTCGGCGCGGACACCACGCTGCTCGTGGACACCTACGACGTGGCGAGTGCGGTGCGCACGGCGGTGGAGGTGGCCGGGCACGAACTCGGCGCGGTTCGGCTCGACTCGGGTGATCTGCTGTTGCTCGCGCACCGGGTACGGGCGCAGCTCGACGAGCTCGGGGCGGTCAAGACCCGGATCGTGGTCACCAGCGACCTCGACGAGTACGCGATCGCCTCGCTGCGGGCGGCTCCCGTGGACGCCTACGGGGTAGGCACCCAATTGGTCACCGGCTCGGGGCAGCCGACCGCGTCGCTGGTGTACAAACTGGTCGCGCGGGCGATGAGCGATGCGCCGGACGCGCCGCTGGTGCCGGTGGCCAAGAAGTCGCCGGGCAAGCCGAGCCACGGCGGTCGCAAGAGCGCGGTGCGGCGGTACGACGCGGACGGGGTGGCCGAGGCCGAGGTGCTGCGGCCCTTTCGCGCCGATGCGGAAGCCGTGCCGGGCGAGCGGGAATTGCTGGTCCCGCTGGTCGTGGACGGAGAGATCGTCGGGCGCGAGCCGCTGTCGGCGGCGCGCACGCGACACGCGCGTTCGCGTGAGGAACTGCCGCTTTCGGCTACACAGCTCTCGCGCGGGGAACCGGTACTTCCGACGATCTACGAGTAGGCGCGGAACGGGCTCGTCGGACTCGACGGGGCCGGGCCGGTCACGAGGAGGCACGAAGCGATGACCCGGGCATTGATCGTGGTCGACGTACAGAACGACTTCTGTGAGGGCGGCAGCCTCGCGGTCGAGGGCGGGGCGGCGGTCGCCGAGGCGATCCGGCACCACGTCGCGGCCAATGCGGCCGAGCAGCCGCCGGATCCGGTGCACACGGAGACGCCGGCGTATGCGCACATCGTGGCGACGCGGGATCACCATGTGGATCCCGGGGCGCACTTTTCGGCGACGCCGGATTATGCGGGGACCTGGCCGGTGCACTGTGTGGCCGGGACCGAGGGGGCGCGGTTCCATCCGGCGTTCGCGCCGGTGGTCGAGTCGGGGCGGGTCGAGGAGGTCTTCTCCAAGGGGGCGTACGCGGCCGCCTACAGCGGGTTCGAGGGGGCGGCCGGGGACGGGACGTCGTTGGCGGACTGGTTGCGGGCGCGGGGGGTTACGCAGGTGGACGTGGTGGGGATTGCCACGGATCACTGCGTGCGGGCGACTGCGTTGGATGCGGTGCGGGAGGGGTTTTCGACGCGGGTGTTGGTGGGGTTGACGGCGGGGGTGGGGCGGGAGAGTACGGCCGTCGCGCTTGCCGAGCTTCGGGGGGCGGGGGCGGAGGTCGTGGGGGAGCGGGTCTTGCCCTGAGGGCGGTGGGGGTTCGGCTTGTTCGCCTCAAGCGCCGGCGGGGCTGCTTGGCCTCATGTGCCGGCCGGGCTGGTTGCCCTCATGCGCCGGGCAGGCTGGGTTCGCCTCACCCGGTCGGGAGCCGGACCCCGGCCCGCCCGACGTGTTCGGGCGATCGCCGAACTCGACCAGGATCACGAACACCCGCGCCTGGGCGGGCGGACGGATCTCCGCCGCGCCCGTCTCGCCCGCCGGCACGGTGCGCGCCGTGAGCCCGGGGTCCTCGGTGATCGCCTGCACCGCCGCGTCGCGCCGCTGCCCGCGCCGCTCGGTGAACGGATGCGCAAGATCGTCGTCGCGTTCGACGAAGGGGCCGGAGTCCGCGGTGCGCCCCGCCGGGGGATCGGCCGCCGGGCCCGGCGCGGCAGGCGCGGTGGCCGGCAGGAGCAGTGCGCACAGCGTGGCGACGACGGCAGGGGCGAGGTGCCTCGGGTTCACCTGCGTTCTCCGGGTCTCGGACATTCCTGAGCCGAAGATCACCGCTCCGACCGGTCGCGGGAGGGTGCCCGCAGCCCGGACCGATAAATCCCGATCGCAATCGAATGGTTACATTGCGCGGCCCGCGCAGTAGCGTGAGAGACGGGGGGCGTGCACATAGGGGTGCAGGGGAGGTGGTGCGTCGTGGCAAGAGGAGATTTCTTCCGTCTCGGCTACGGCGTATTCGTCACGATCGTCTTGACGGTCTCACTATTGGCGGCCTGGGAGCCGCGCACCGTGGCGGGAGCTGCCGTCGCCATGGGCATCGGGGTCGCGCTGGGCACGACGACGGCAGTGCTCGGCATTCGCGCACGGCATCACCCGTCCCGGGTCACGACCCGCGGATGACGGTGGTCCGGGCGGCCTTGTCGTGCAGACACTGGTGCCACGGCTGATCCCAGAATTGCCACAACACGTTGACCAGCCAGAAGAGCGTGCCCAGGCAGGGCACGGCCAGGGGCAACGTGTACACGCCGGCGCGGGTCCATGCGATCGACCCAGCGATGGGCCCGCCGTCGGCCACCCGAACCACCCGGATGCGCACCACTCGTTTGCCGAGCGTGCGGCCGAACCGGTCGAGCTGGAAGCCCTCGTAGACGAAATAGACCAACGAGAAGATCAGGCCCGAGGCGAACTGCGAGCCGAAGGTCACGTCGTCGTAGTCGTAGTCGGTGACCGGCCACGAGATCAGCCCCGCGATCACGCCGACGATGATGCTGTCGACGATCCGCGCGAGCAGTCGCCGCGCCGGACCGCCGAGGGTGGGGCCCGCGCCGTGACCGCCGCCGCCGGCGCCGTAGGAGGGGTCCTGGCCGTAGGGACCGCCCGGCCCGTACGAGCCGCCCTGACCGTAGGGATACTGCCCGGTGGGGTCCTGGCCGTACGGCGGTTGCCCGGACGGGTCCTGGCCGTACGGGGGTTGCTGCTGCCCGGTCGGGTCCTGGCCGTAGGGCGGCTGCCCGCCGGGCGGTTGCTGCTGCCCGTAGGGCGGTTGTCCGTAAGGCGGCTGTCCGTACGGCGGTTGGCCGGGCGGGGGTTGTCGGCCGGGCGGAGGTGGTGGTCCGGACGGGTTGCGACCCGAGGGGTCGTCGCCGTACGGGTCGGGCGGTGGAGGCGGCGCACTACCTGTCATGAAGCCGAGTAAAGCGGACAAAAGCTGACGTAAGTGTGACGTCTCGGGCCAATTCGGGCGTGTCGCGCCTGGATGGGTCAGTGGTGGGGGCGGGGCGAGCCGACCCGGACCGATCCCTTGCGGACCGACTCGTTCCGGACCGGCCCGCTCAGTCCCGCGCCACGAACGTGCGTGCCGCCTTGTCGTGCAGACCCTGACGCCACGGCCGGTCGAACAGCCCCCACAGGGCGCCGAACAGGCCGATCACCAACACGCCCGGGACGTAGAGCACCGCCCACCGCCGCACCGACTGCCACAACGACGGCGTGTCGTGGCTGTCCAGGTCGGCGACGCGCAGGCCGAACAGCGTCTTGCCGAGCGAGCGGCCCCACTTCCAGGTGGGCAGCGCCTCGTACAGCAGTGCGGCCACGAGCACGGTGCCGAGCACCGCGGCGAGCGCCGTGCCGGTCGTGCCGTCGATCAGCCAGACGGTGGTGTCGCGGCCCTCGTAGCGGGCCCGGTCGATCTTGTCCCGGATGTGGTCGACCGCGTCCGGGACGAGCGGGATGCCGACCGCGACACCGGCCGCGAGCGGCACCAGCGCGTCGGCGATCCGGGCGAGCAGGCGCCGACCCGGGTTCGCCGGGCGCCGCTCGTTGCTGCCGAAGATGTCGGCCTGGACCGGTCGCCACGGCCCCGGCTCCTCGGCGGCGCGCTGCGGCGGCACCTCGGCGCCCGGCGTCGCGCCGCGCCTCGGGCCGGTGGGGGCGGTGGGACCGGTCGGGCCGGAGCGCGCCGCACCGGCGTCGGCCGGGCCGGCGGATTCGGGTGTGCCGGTCGGCGGTGCGTACATGCCCGTCGAGGACATGTCGTACAACCCGCCGGCCCGCGCGGACAGCACCTCGCCCCGGATCACCCGACCGCCCTGTTCGAGCGCCTCGGGGCCGCCCGATTGCGCGGCCTGGTCCGGTTGTTCGGCGGCGGACCGGCCGGGTTCCTCGGCCGGCCGACTGCTGTCCGGCACCCAGGCACCGCCGTCCCAGTAACGGATGTGGCCGGTGATCTCCGGATCCGGGTACCAACCCGGTGCGGGTGCAGAGGACATGGGCGGGATTTTGCCGTACGGGAGGGGTGACGGGTACGCCCCGGGTCACATCCGGGCCCGATCGCTCTCGTCGAGCCGGTTCGCCCGGGCCCAGCCCGGATGGCAGCATGGGACCCATGAGTGTCGCTCCCATCGAGGTCGAGAAGCACAAGCCCGACGAGGACGTCCGGGCGGAGACCCCTTGGGTGTGCATCGTCTGGAACGACCCGATCAACTTGATGTCGTACGTGACCTACGTCTTCCAGTCCTACTTCGGCTATCCGAAGAAGAAGGCCGAGAAGCTGATGCACGACGTGCACAACAAGGGGCGGGCCGTGGTTTCGTCGGGGACGCGCGAGGAGATGGAGCGCGACACCACCGCGATGCACGGCTTCGGCCTGTGGGCCACCATCCAGCACGACAAGTGACACCCGGGCGGTTCGCCCGTTCGGCCCGCCGACCACTTCGGTTCCCGCCCCACCTTCTCCGGGAGTTGCACAGCCTGTGAACGGCCTCTTCATGCGCGGACGCTCGGGTCGACCCGAGATCGTCCTGGAGGACATGCACGTGCGGGTGCTGGCCGATCTGTGCGGTCAACTGGTGGAGATGGTCTCGCCCGACGACGACGCGACCGATCCGCTGGCCGCCGAGCTGGGCCTGACCGGGCTCGGCTCGTCCGAGGTGCCGGTCACCCCGGACGACCCCGCGCTGGCCCGCCTGCTGCCGGACGCGTATGCCGAGGACGCCGAGGCGGCGGCCGAGTTCCGTCGCTACACCGAGACCGACCTGCGGCTGCGCAAGCGGGACAACGCGCGGATCGTGCTGGCCGACCTGGCCGAGTTGGTCGACCTGACCGAACCGGCGGACGCCGAGGAGCTGCGCACCCAGGGCGGCGAACACCGCGTGGTGCTCGACGCGGCCGGCGTTCAGGCCTGGCTGGGCACGCTCAACGACCTGCGGCTGGTGATCGGCACCCGGCTCGAAGTCACCGAGGATATGGAGGAGTTCGAAGCCAAGCTGGCCGACGACGATCCGCGGCGCTGGTTGTTCGCGGTCTTCCACTGGCTGGGCGGCCTGCAGGACTCGTTGCTCGGGGCGCTGTAGCGACCGGTGGGTCGAGGGCACGCCGCGCGGCGTGCCCATGGCAAAGGCGCGTTCCTTGTACATGGCGTATCCGTTGAAAAAGGGACACGCCGGATCGATCGGCATCCGGGTTTCCGCCCCGGTTCGTTGGTAATACGGCCTCCGTACCGACGAACGGGAGCGATCATGATGGACACCGAGGCCGGATCGAGCGCGAACGCGGCCGAACCGAGTGTCGACGCCGAAGGGTACGAACGGGGACTCAACAGCCGTCAGATCCAGATGATCGCGATCGGCGGCGCGATCGGTACCGGCCTCTTCCTGGGCGCGGGCGGTGCGATCGAGAAGGCCGGGCCGTCGTTGATCGCGGCCTACGCGGTGGCCGGCGTAGTGATCTTCTTCGTGATGCGCGCGCTGGGTGAACTGCTGATGTATCGCCCCGTGGCGGGCAGTTTCGCCGAGTACGCCCGGGAGTTCTTCGGGCCGTTCGCCGGCTTCGTGACCGGCTGGACGTACTGGGTGATGTGGGTGGTCACCGGGATGGCCGAGATCACCGCGGCGGGCGTCTACGTGCAGTACTGGTGGCCCTCGGTGCCGCAGTGGGTCACCGCGCTGGTGGTGCTGTCGGTGCTGTTCGCCGCCAACCTGATCTCGGTCAAGCTGTTCGGCGAGTTCGAGTTCTGGTTCTCGATGATCAAGGTGACCGCGATCATCGGGATGATCCTGGTCGGCATCGGGGTGCTGATCTTCGGCTTCGGCGAGGCCGGCGACCAGGCGTCGGTCACCCACCTGTGGTCGGACGGCGGGTTCGCGCCCAACGGCGTCGGCGAGACGTTGCTGGTGCTCCAGATCGTGATGTTCGCCTTCCTGGGTGTCGAACTGGTCGGGGTCACCGCCGGCGAGGCGCAGGATCCGGAGAAGGTGCTGCCGCGCGCGATCAACACCATCCCGTTCCGGATCGGGCTGTTCTACATCGGCGCCCTGCTGATCATCCTCTCGCTGGCGCCGTGGACCGATTTCCACGCCCAGGAGAGCCCGTTCGTGCTGGTCTTCGACCGGGTGGGCATCCCGGCCGCGGCCGCGATCATCAACTTCGTGGTGCTCACCGCCGCGCTGTCCTCGTGCAACTCGGGCCTGTACTCGACCGGCCGGATGTTGCGCACGCTCGCGGTCGAGGGACAGGCGCCGCCGGGGGTGAGCGGGCTGAGCGCGCATCGGGTGCCCGCGGCGGCGATCACCGTGTCGGCGATCGTGATGGGTCTGGGCGTACTGATCAACGCGCTGGTGCCGGACAAGGCGTTCATGTACATCACCTCGGTGGCCACCGTGGGCGCGCTGTGGACGTGGGGCATGATCGTCGCCTGCCAGATGCGCTACCGGCGGGCGGTGGACCGGGGCCGGCTGGCCGGGCACGGGTTCCGGATGCCGGGTGCGCCGTACACGGGCTGGGCGGTGCTGACCTTCCTGGTGATGGTGGTGGTCCTGCTCGGGTTCTCCGCGGACACCAGGATCGCGTTGTACGTGGTGCCGATCTGGGTGGCGTTCCTGGTGGCGGCGTACATCCCGGCGCGGCACGCGAAGCCGATGAAGGTCTGATCGGCGGGTCGGCGGCGGGCGGTGGGCCTCGCGCGGGGTCGGGAGGTGCTCAGTACGCTCGGGGCATGCTCACCATCACCGCAGATCTGCGCGATCGGATCGTCGCCCACGCCCGTGCCGACCACCCCGACGAGGCGTGCGGCGTCGTCGCCGGGCCCGAGGGCACCGACCGCCCCGAGCGGTTCATCCCGATGCTCAACGCCGCGCGGTCGCCCACGTTCTACGAGTTCGACTCGGCCGACCTGTTCAAGCTCTACCGGGAGATGGACGATCGCGACGAGGAGCCGGTGATCGTCTACCACTCGCACACCGCGACCGAGGCGTATCCGTCGCGTACCGACGTGTCGTACGCGTCCGAGCCCAACGCGCACTACGTGCTGGTGTCGACGCGGGACGAGGAGACGTACGAGTTCCGGTCGTACCGGATCGTCGACGGGGTGATCACCGAGGAGGAGGTCAGTGTGGTGGACACCTATTGATGCCTGTCGATGCAGGGGTGATCGATGTCGGATTGTTGCCGGTTGATTCCCTTGCCGGACCCGCTGCGTCTCACCTGTCGATATGGGGTGTTCCGCCATGCGAGATCACATCGGAGCGGGCCGGGGGAATGGCTAGCATGACCATATGCGTTATGCGGGCGTGAATACGACGGAAGCGGTGCCGGGCGGTGCCCCGGGCGCGTTTCTCGTCGCACGCCTGCACGTCGATCTGTGCCGACTCTCCAGCGCCCTCTGTCGCGCTGCGCGCGTGGGCTGATCCGCTTCCCGGATCGGCTCACCAGGCACCCCAGGCAGCAGGCAAGTCCCGCAGCACCGGCGCATGCGAACGACCCCCGCCCCGCGGTCTCCATCGGCCCCGTCGGAGCGTTTGGGGTGCGGCCCGCGTCCGGACTGCGTTCTCTCCGTTCGAGTCAACACCAGAGGAGCGCATCCATGGCCATCGAGGTCCGCATCCCGACCATCCTCCGCACCTACACCGACGGCGCCAAGGCCGTACCCGGGTCCGGCGCCACGCTCGCCGACCTGCTGGTCGACCTGGAGGCCCGGCACCCGGGCGTGCGTGCTCGCCTGGTGGAGGAGAACGGCGAACTGCGCCGCTTCGTCAACGTCTACCTCAACGACGAGGACGTGCGGTTCACCGGCGGGCTCACCACCAAGCTGGGCGACGGCGACACGGTCACCATTCTTCCGGCGGTCGCCGGCGGCTCGATCTGATGCGCTACGAATCGTTGCTCGACTCGGTGGGCCGCACCCCGTTGGTCGGCCTGCCGAGTCTGTCGCCGTCGCCGACCGTGCGGGTGTGGGCCAAGCTGGAGGACCGCAACCCGACCGGTTCGATCAAGGACCGTCCGGCGCTGCACATGATCGAGGCGGCCGAGCGGGACGGGCTGCTCACCCCCGGCTGCACGATCCTGGAGCCGACCTCGGGCAACACCGGCATCGCGCTGGCGATGGCGGCCAAGCTCAAGGGTTACCGGATCGTCTGCGTGATGCCGGAGAACACCTCCGAGGAACGCCGCGAGTTGTTGCGCATGTGGGGCGCCCGGATCATCGGGTCGCCGGCGGCGGGCGGCTCCAACACGGCGGTACGGGTGGCCAAGGAGCTCGCGGCCGAGAATCCCGACTGGGTGATGTTGTATCAGTACGGCAATCCGGCCAATCCGGACGCGCACTACGCCACGACCGGGCCCGAGTTGCTGGAGGATCTGCCGACGATCACCCACTTCGTGGCCGGGCTGGGCACCACCGGCACGTTGATGGGCGTCGGTCGTTACCTGCGGGAGAAGGTTCCGGGCGTGACGATCGTCGCGGCCGAGCCGCGCTACGACGACGTGGTGTACGGCCTGCGCAACCTCGACGAGGGCTTCGTGCCGGAGTTGTACGACGCCGAGGTGTTGACCACGCGCTACTCGGTGGGTTCCGCCGACGCGGTTCGGCGTACCCGGGAACTGCTGGAGAAGGAAGGCATCTTCGCGGGCATCTCGACCGGCGCGGTGCTGCACGCGGCGCTCGGGATCGCGCGGAAGGCGGTCAAGGCGGGCGAGGACGCGGACATCGCGTTCGTGATCGCGGACGCAGGGTGGAAGTACCTGTCCACCGGGATCTATACGGCCGAGAGCACCGAGGCCGCGGTCGAGGGGTTGCAGGGTCAGTTGTGGGCGTGAGGTTTGCGTGGGTCGGCGTCGGGGGTTGAGCGCGGGCTTGGTCGAGTCGGCCCTCGGCGGCTTCGGCCGGCTTTCGGGGCCGAGGTCGGTTTTGTGTGCGTCGGCCTTCGGGTCCGAGTTTCGAGTGGGTTCCCTCCCGCGCTGATTGCCGGGTTTTCGTCGCCCCCGAGTGCCTTTTCGGCACCGGGGGCGATCGGCTTTTCGGCCGCGGAAGGCGCCGCGCCCGGTTGTCAGCCGCCTTGTGTCGGGGCGTGCAGCAGGGCGCGGGCCAGGACGCGGAGGGCGGCTGCGAGGCGTTCGGCTTCGCCCTGTTCGAGCAGGAGCAGGGTCGACCGGCTCTGTAGGCCGGCCAGCAGGATGTGTGCCTGCAACTCGGCGTCCAGGTCCGGGCGCTCGGCGGCGAGCAGGTCGGCGATGTGTCCGTGCCAGAAGCCGTACACCGGGTGCGCGGTGCGCGGGTCCTCGTCCGACTTGGCGGCGACGGTCGTGTCGGCGTGGCCGAGCGCGGCCAACAGCCCCTTGTTGCGGGCGATCACGTCGACGACGGCGTCGAGGAAGGCGACCAGTCGTTCGGCCGCCGGTGCGCCCGGGCCCAGCGGCGGCGGCCCGGTGGAGACGGCCTCGGTCAGGGCGAGTGCGCGCTCCGCCATCAGCGCGTGCATCAGGCCCATCCGGCTGCCGAAGCGGTGGAACACCGTGCCCTTGCCGACGCCCGCCGCTGTGGCGACCTGCTCCATCGAGATCTGCTCGGGGCGGTATCGGGCCAGGAGTTCCTCGGTGGCCAGCAGGATCGCGCGCCGATTGCGGGCCGCGTCGGCGCGTTCGGGGCGGTCTTGCGTCATCGCGTTCCTCGTCGGTCGGGGTGGGTTGCCGTGGGGTCGGCGTGGGGTCGAAGGGGTCGGTGGGAGTTGCCGGGGTCGATGGACAACTGGACTGGCGGTCCAGTACGTTCGGATTAAGTTGACCGATGGTCCAGTTTGGCGTCGGTCGGGTTCACCCATGATCCCAGTGCCCAGGAGGATCGGATGCGACGAGTCCGCTATCACGAGTACGGCGGCCCGGAGGTACTGACCGTGGAGGAGGTCGACCGCCCCGAACCCGGGCCGGGGCAGGTGCTCGTCCGGGTCGAGGTGATCGGTGCCAACTTCGTGGACACCAGGTTTCGGCTCGGGCCGGCCGCGGGGCCGTTGTTCCAGAGGCCGTTGCCGGGTGTGCTCACGGGGGACGTGGTGGGTGTGATCGAGGGCGTCGGCCCGGATGTGACGCGGTGGCAGGTCGGCCGCCGGGTCGCCGGCCTGGCGGAGGACGCGTTCGCCGACTTCGTGGTCGCGGACGCCGAGTGGCTCGTCGAGGTGCCCGAGGGGCTCGACGCCGGTGCGGCGAGCGCGTTGCCGATGGCGGGGCCGGTTGCGCTGCGGGCGTTGCGTACCGGGCGGGTCGCGGCCGGCGAGACGGTGTTGGTGCATGCCGCGGCCGGCGGGATCGGGCATGTGGTGGTGCAACTGGCCGGACTGTTGGGGGCCGGTACGGTCGTCGCCACGGTCGGGTCGGCGGACAAGTTCGCCTTTGTCGAGGAGTACGGCGCCGACTTCGTCGTCGATTACGCCGACCTCGATTGGCCGGCGCGGGTGCGCGAGGTGGCGCCGGGTGGGGTCGATGTCGTGCTCGACTCGGTGGGCGGCGCGATTCTGCGGCAGAGCTTCGACCTGTTGGCTCCGTTCGGTCGGATCGCGGTGTACGGCGCGGCGAGTGGCGAGTTGCCGGCGATTTCGGTCACGGACCTGTTCGCGTTGCGGTCGGTGGCCGGGTTCTCGCTGCTCGCCTGGCAGGCGGCGAATCCGGCGGCGGCGCGGCGGGAGACGGCCGAGGTGGCCGACCACCTGGCCTCGGGTCGGTTGCGGGTCGCGGTGCATGCGCGGCTGCCGCTGACCGAGGCGGCCGAGGCGCATCGGGTGCTGGAGGGGCGGGGGCAGTCGGGGCGGGTGCTGTTGGTGCCGTAGTCGGGGTGGGTCGGGGTGTGCTCGTGGCCTGTTCGCGGTGTGTTCGTGGTGCTTTCGCGGTGTGGGCCTTGACCTCAAGTGCGGTTGAATTCCTAGCGTGTTGGCTCCTGTACGACTACGTCGCCGGGGCCGGCGTGGGTGCCGGTCGCGGCATCTCGGGAGGGGCCGCGATCATGACCACCACCACCTTTGCCTCCGATGGCAGCGAT
The DNA here is from genome assembly GCF_040629175.1 of Embleya sp. NPDC005971. NCBI lineage: Bacteria > Bacillati > Actinomycetota > Actinomycetes > Kitasatosporales > Streptomycetaceae > Embleya > Embleya sp. NPDC005971. The sequence continues at coordinate 85,958 of NZ_JBEXUX010000005.1, forward strand.
GCGCGTACGGCGGTGACCGTGCTCGGGTTGGGGGAGATGGGCTCGGCGTTGGCGGGTGCGTTCGTCGCCGGGGGCCGATCGACCATGGTGTGGAACCGGACGCCGGGGCGGGACGAGGCTTTGGTCGCGCTGGGGGCGCGGTCGGCGGGCGATGTTCGGGAGGCGGTCGCGGCGGGGTCGCTGGTGATCGTCAACGTGAAGGGCAACGACGCGGCTCGGGAGATCTTGGCGGCGGCCGGGGACGCGCTCGTGGGTCGCGCGGTGGTCAATCTGACGGACGGGACGTCGGGGGAGGCCAGGGCGATGGCGGAGTGGGCGGCGGGGCGGGGCGCGGCCTATCTGCACGGGCAGATCATGACGATCGCGCCGGCCGTCGGGGATCCGGACGCGGTGGTGTTCTACGGCGGGTCCGGGGAGGTCTTCGCCCGGTATGGCGCGGAGCTGGCGCTCATCGGCGGGCGGGGGAGCTTGCTCGGCGAGGACGCGGGGATTCCGGGCCTGTACGGGATGGCCGTGCACGGCACGATGTGGGGCACACTCAACGGTTTTCTGCACGCGGCGGCGTTGTTGTCCGCCGAGGGCATCGAGGTGGGACATTTCCTGGAGCAGGCCGGCCCCTCGGTGTCGGCGCTGTTCTCGATCCTGCCGTCGATCGCGGCCGAGGTCGACCGAGGCGAGTACGCGGCCGACTTCGGCGCGCTCAAGCACCACCTGCCGTCGTTGGCGGACCTGGTCGGGGAGAGCAGGGCGCGTGGGATCGACGTCGAATTCCCGGAGTACACAAGGGCGTTGGTGGCCGGTGCGGTCGAGCGTGGGCACGGCGACGACAGCTACTCCCGGTTGGTGGAGCACTTCGGGAAGCGGTGAATCCCCGGGGCGGTTCCGGGGACGGGCCAGGAGACGCCGGTGGGCGAGTCGTGCCGGACGGACTGGGTGCCGTCGGCGTCGACGGTGAGCCGGAACCGGTCGAGGCCGGGGCGGCCTGCCGAAGCCCACCAGGCGTGCGCGGCCGATATCTGGTCCCACAGTCGGCGCGGGCCGAACTGCCGTACGGCGAGGTGGGTGAGCCGCGTTCCGTCGTAGTCGACGCAGGCCCATGAGGTGCCTGCTTCGTCGGCCGCCCAGAACCGGGTGTGTACGGAATCGGCGGGGGGTTGTGGCTCCCAGAGGTGCCACACGCCGGGTACGGCGACGCCGATCGCGAAGTCGGCGTCGCCGGTCACCTCCCACGGAGAGACCGCGGTGCGGCCGAGGTCCGGAACGTGCTCGGGGCGGACGACGGTGTCCAGGTCGTCGATCCGGTCGGCGCGATGGGCGCGCATCCGCATGAAGGCGCCGCCCGGGGCGAAGCGACCTGTGGCGGAGCCGTCTTGACGTGTCGTCAGGATCGCCGAACCGGCTGCGGTCCAGGACGTGGCCCAGGGCGTGACGATCCGGCCGCCGGGTCGGGTGCGGGCGAGCCACGACATCGGCACCCGTTCGACGGCACACGTACAGAGCAACCGGTCGTAGGCGTCACCGGTCGGCCCTGCCGCCGCGCCGTCGGCGGTGACCACCTCGGGGGCGGCCGGTCCGAGCGCGGCCAGTCGCCGGCGGGCCCGGGTGGCGAGGGCGGCGTCGACCTCGACGGTGACGACACGATCGGCGCCGACCCGATGCGCGAGCAGCGCGGCGCTCCACCCCGACCCGGTACCCACCTCCAGGATCCGCTGCCCGTCGTGGACGTCGAGGTCGAGCACATCCTTGCCACCACGCTCGGTTGCGACGCGGCCGAGGACGGCCAGTCGGGGCCGCCATCGGCGTCGCCCTCGGCGCCGTCGTTGACCTGCACGATCACCGACACGTCCTGATAGGCGAGTTCGAACCACGCCTCGGGAGCCATCCGCCGATCGACCCGCACCGGCGCGCGCCCACCGGCCCGCCGCACCCAGACCACATCCGGCAGGAAGCGATGCCTGGGCACGGCTCGAAGGGCATCCCGCCATGGCCCCAGGGACCCGACACGCGCCTCGACCAGGCGAAGCAACTCCTCGCCGGCCCGGGCCTTTTCCCGCTTGCCGACGCTCACGGGCGCCCCTCTTCCACGGTTGGTCGTCGTTACTTCTGCGGCGGCGGATCCGGCGGCAGCTCCGGCGGAATCGGCCGATCCCGCTGCGAGTCGTCGACCTGTTTGGGCTTGAGGCCGTGAGTCTGGACGGCCTCGGCGAAGCGCTCGGTGGCGATGGCGCCGGGGGTGCTCGTCAGCGGGCGAGTTGGGCCGACCCGGCGTTGCCCTGGCACCGGGCAGCTTCCCTGGCCCACCCGACCGCGACGTCGACTCGGTCCACCGCTTCGGCGCGTCAGCGCCAACGACTTGATCGTCGACCAGTGATCGACGAGCGGCAGCGAGGAGAGCGGCGGAGCCGCTGCCGGTCCGAAGGGCCGATGTCCCGTGACGTCGGTCACCCCCGTGCCCGTTGTGCACCGGGACGTACCCCTCTACTGCGTACTCTCGGGGAGTGGCATTCGCATCCAACGACGCGCCGATCGGAATCTTCGACTCCAGCTTCGGTGGTCTCACCGTGGCCAGGGCCGTGCTCGACCAACTTCCGAACGAATCGATCCGCTATCTCGGCGATACCGCGCGGCAGCCCTACGGGCCGAGGCCGATCGCGGAGGTGCGCCGCTATGCGCTGGAGTGCCTGGATCGGCTCGTGGACGAGGGCGTCAAGGTCCTTGTCATAGCGTGCAACAGCGCGTCCGCCGCGATGTTGCGGGACGCGCGCGAGCGGTACGCCGTTCCGGTGGTCGAAGTGATCAAGCCCGCCACCCGGCGGGCCGCGGCGGCCACCCGCAACGGGCGGGTCGGGGTGATCTCGACGCAGGCGACCAAGACCTCGATGGCCTACGAGGACGCGTTCGCCGCAGCGCCGCACATTCGGCTCACCACGCAGGCGTGCCCGCGCTTCGTCGAGTTCGTCGAGCGGGGTGTGACCGGGGGCGACGAACTGCTCAAGGTCGCCCGCGGCTACCTCGACCCGGTGGTGTCCGAGGGCGTGGACACGTTGATCCTCGGCTGTACGCACTACCCGTTGCTCACCGGCGTCATCTCCTACGTCATGGGCGAGCAGGTCACGCTCATCTCCAGCGCGGAGGAGACCGCCAAGGACGTCTATCGCGCACTCGTGGCCGGCGGCCTGATGCGCGACGTCGGCCGGCCCGCACCCGACCACCGATTCCTCACCACGGGCGATCCCGCCCAGTTCCGCGACGTAGGTCGCCGGTTCCTCGGCCCCGAACTCGCGCACGTCGACGCGCTCGGAGCCCTCACGTGAAACTCACCGTCGTCGGCTGCTCCGGCAGCTTCCCCGGGCCGGACAGCCCCTGCTCGTGTTACCTCCTGGAGGCCGACGGGGTCCGGATCCTGATCGATCTCGGCAACGGCGCCCTGGGCGCCCTGCAACGGCACGCCACGCTCGCCTCGGTCGACGCGGTGCTGCTCAGCCACCTGCACGCCGACCACTGCCTCGACCTCGCCTGCTACTTCGTGGCCCGCAAGTACTGTCCGGCCGGGGAACTGCCCCGGCTGCCGGTGTACGGCCCGGTCGACACGCACGAGCGGATCGCGCGCGCCTACGACGTCGAGGGTGCGATCGACAACGGGCGGATGGCCGACGTGTTCGACTTCCGCACCGTGGTCACCGGCACCTTCGAGGTCGGCCCGTTCCGGATCACCGCGGACCGCATGCCGCACCCGGTCGAGTCGTACGCCTACCGGATCGAGGTCGGCGGCCGATCGCTCGTCTACTCCGGCGACACCGGGGTCAGCGACGACCTGGTGCGGATCTCGCGCGGCGCCGACCTGCTGCTGTGCGAGGCGTCCTTCGAGTACGGCCGGGAAGACCTGCCGCATGTGCACCTGAACGGCCGACAGGCCGGTGAGCATGCCGAACGGGCAGGCGTGGGAAGGCTGTTGCTCACCCATATCCCGCCGTGGACGAGCCGCGGGCGCAACCTCGACGATGCCCGCAAGACCTTCAGCGGCGCCGTCGAGCTGGCTCTGCCGGACGCCACGCACACGGTCTGAGGCACGCCGGGCGTCCGGTCCGAAAGCGTGCGCGGCACCGCTTAGGCTGGGTCCATGTCACGAGTAGACGGCCGTACCCCCGACCAGCTCCGACCGGTCACGTTCCAGCGCAAGTGGCTCGACCACGCCGAGGGCTCGGTCCTCGTCGAGTTCGGCCGTACGCGTGTCCTGGTCGCCGCGAGCGTCACCGAAGGTGTGCCGCGCTGGCGCAAGGGCAGCGGGGAGGGCTGGGTCACCGCCGAGTACTCGATGTTGCCGCGCGCCACCCACACGCGTGGCGACCGCGAGTCGGTCAAGGGCCGGATCGGCGGGCGCACGCACGAGATCTCGCGGTTGATCGGTCGTTCGCTGCGTGCGGTGATCGACACCAAGGCGCTCGGCGAGACCACGATCCACCTCGACTGCGACGTGCTCCAGGCCGACGGCGGCACCCGGACCGCGGCGATCACCGGCGCCTATGTCGCGCTCGCCGACGCGGTGACCTGGGCGCGCGAGCACAAGCTCACCCGCAAGGGCGCCAACCCGCTGATCGGTTCGGTGGCGGCGGTCAGCGTCGGCATCATCGACGGCGTGCCGATGCTCGATCTCCCGTACGAGGAGGACGTCCGCGCCGAGACCGACATGAACATCGTCTGCACCGGCGACGGACGCTTCGTCGAGGTGCAGGGCACCGCGGAGAAGGAGCCGTTCGACCGCGCGCTGCTGAACAACCTGCTTGACCTCGGTACGCACGGCTGCGAGGAACTGACGGTGCTTCAGCAGCTCGCTCTGGAGTCCTGAGAGCGCTGCGTCCCCCAGGCGCGCTTTCCCGGCATACCGCCGCAAGTGGTGGTCACGTGCCGGTTGCGAGTGTCACGTACGCGCAACCGGCACGCATCGGGTGTGCCACCGACGGCCCGTCGCGTGGTCGGACGCGAGTACGGTCGGGGCACCTGGTCATCCCGATCAGCAGCAGCCACGACCGGGCCGATCAGCCCGTCCCTGACGAGGAGCTCCATGTTCCGCGCCACGTACCGTTCCCGCCGGGTCCTGCGCACCACGATCGCGGCCACCGTCATGGCGGGCGCGTTGTTCGCCACCGCCGCGTGCGAGCAGGCGCAGCAGGCCATCTCGTGTGCCGAACTGGCCACCAACCTCACCAACGACATCTCCACGCTAGGCAACGTGCTGAACGACCCGGACGCCGCCCGCAAGGCGCTCGACAACCTGCAGAAGACCTTGGACGACAAGACCAAGGACTTGGACTCGAACGACGCGAAGAACGCCGCGAACGGCCTCGGCGACGTGATCACCCAGCTCAGCACCCGGCTCGCCAACGGCGGCAACCTGAGCGCGAGCGACGTGCAGCCGCTGATCAACGGTGCGAAGAACCTGACCACGATCTGTGTGAAGTAGCGGACCCGGGCGGCGGTCGGTGTCGATCCGCCGCCGGGAATCCGGCCACACCCGGCGAGGCTAGGCTGGCCGCATGAGCCGTCTCGTACTCGCCACGCGCAACGCCAACAAGGTCGTCGAGCTTCAGCAGATCCTCAAGGATGCCGGGCTCGATGTGGAACTCGTCGGCATGGACGCCTATCCGGAGGTCCCCGACGTGCCCGAGACGGGCCTCACCTTCGCGGCCAACGCCCTGCTCAAGGCGCATGCCATCGCGCAGGCCACCGGACTTGCGGCGATCGCCGACGACTCCGGCCTGTGCGTGGCCGCGCTCAACGGCATGCCCGGCATCTTCTCCGCGCGGTGGGCCGGCACGCACGGCGACGACGCGGCCAACCTGCGGCTGCTGCTCGCGCAGTTGTCCGACATCGGCGACGAGCACCGCGCCGCGTGGTTCGCCTGCGCGGCGGCGCTGGCCCTGCCGGACGGCACCGAGCGGGTGGTCGAGGGCCGGTTCGAGGGCACGCTGACCCGCGAGCCGCGTGGCACCGGCGGTTTCGGCTACGACCCGATCCTCCGGGTCGCCGACGACACCCGGACCGCGGCCGAGCTCAGCCCCGCCGAGAAGAACGCGATCAGCCACCGGGGCAAGGCGTTTCGGGCTCTGGCGCCGATCGTCTCCGAACTGGTGGGCTGACCCGGCCCGGTCGCTCGCCGCCCGCGTTCAGCGGCGGTCCGGCCGGCGTGCCGCGCCGATCCCCATCGCCACCGCGAGCAGTACCACCGCCACGGCCGCGACCGCGAACCACGGCGGTCCGGCCGGTTCGCCCTGGCGGCGGATCGCGCCCATGAAGTCCAGTCCGGTGATGTTGTTCAGGATGCCCCACCACAGCGGCAGATAGAGCGCCTGGAAGAGCCGGTGGGTGCGACCGGCCAGTCCGGTGCACAGGGCGAAGGACGGGATCAGCAGCGCGCCGGCGGCCCACGCGGCCAGTCCCGGGGTGTCTCCCGCGACCACCATCCGGACGGCCGGGGCGAGTCCGATCAGCACGGTCAGCAGCAGGCCGGCCGTCCACTCGGCGAACAGCCGTCGACGCGGCGTCGGATAGGCGCCGAGCAGGCCGGCCAGGTCGTGTTCGGTGCGCTGGGTGCCCAGCCGCGACCACACCATGAGCGGCCAGATCCACAACGCGGGCAGCACCGCCGAGGTCACCACGTTCCCGGTCGCGGCCAGGCCGAACGCGGACAACGACGCGGCCACCACCCACCAACGTCGGGACACGCCTTGGACCAGGATGCGCAGCTCGCCCGCGAGCAGACGCGGGAAGGTGAAGCCGACGCGGGCCGGAGTGCGCGGCAGCGCGGGCGGTGTGTCCGGGCGAACCGGCTGGGTCGACGGCTCGTCCCCGACGGCGGCGCGCGTGCCGGCCCGGGCCGGGTCGAAACGGGCGAACCACAGCGCGGGCAGCACCGCGACGGCGACCGCGAGGAGCACCAGGGCCAGCCGTTGGAGCAGGAAGACGCCGCCGGGAGTGAAGCCGGCCCAGTCGAAGGTGCGCAGCGGCTCGTCCCGCCAGGTCAGCCCGAGACTGAACTCCTGACCGGCCAATTCGCCGTTCTGCGCGACGAGTTCGTCACGCATCGAGGCGACTGCGGCATGCACGCCGAGGCCGCCCAGGGGCGCCGACCCGGACTGCCCGCCCAGTGCCGCGGTGAGCGAGACGAAGAACCACACGGCGGTGCCCAGGGTGCCACGCAGCCGGGGAATCGTCTCGAACAGCAGCGCCATCGCGGCCGTGACCACCACCATCGGCAGCGTGATGGTGGCGAACGGCAGGAGCAGCGCGACCGGTTCGATCCGCCGATCCTCACCACGCAGCAACTGCATGCCGGCCGCGGTCAGCGCGAGCACGCCCACCATCGAGGCGAGCACCAGCACGTTGCCGAGGAACTTGGCCGCGAGGTAGGCCCACGTACGCAGTGGTGTCGCCGCCAGCAACCGGCCGACCCGGGTGCGCTCGTCCCGGCCGATCGCGTCGCGCACCACGTGGAAGCCGCCCAGGGTCAACCACAGCGCGCCCGCCAGCGCGGTGGCTGTGCCCACGTACGCGCTGTCGTACCGGCCCCGGTAGTCGCCGATGTTCATCACGGTCCAGTGCGCGTCGGGGCCGGGGATGGCCACATAGGCGAGCGCGACCGCCGCGGCCAGGGTGACCAGGTAGGCCGGACGGCGGACCCGATCGCGGAAGTCGGCACCGGCCAGGCGCACCACGATGCCCGCGGTCACGGCCGCACCGCCTGGGCGCTGTCGGCGAGCAGGCCGGAGACGATCGCGAGGTAGGCGTCCTCCAGGTCGGGCACGACCGGGACGGCGGAATCGGCTGGTTGCCGCGGCGCGAGTACGCGCAGCCGTACGCCCGCCGCGGTGCGCACCATCCGGCTCACCACCCAGCGGCCCCGGGCGGCCGACACCTGGTCCTGAGGCACCGTCATCTCCCAGACCACGTCGCGTACTTCGTGCAGCAACTGCTCCGGGCTCGCGCGACGGAGCAGGGTTCCGGCGGCGAGCACCGCGATGTCGGAGGCGACCGACTCGACGTCCGAGACGATGTGCGTGGACAACAGCACCACCCGGTCCACCGCGAGTTCGGCCAGCAGGTGGCGGAAGCGGACCCGCTCCTCGGGGTCCAGGCCGGCGGTCGGCTCGTCCACGACCAGCACGCGCGGGTCGGCCAGCAGCGCCTGGGCGATGCCCACTCGGCGCAGCATGCCCCCGGAGAATTTGCCCAGCGGGCGTTTGCCGACGTCGGCGAGGTTGACCGCTTCGAGCAGCTCCTCGATCCGGGCCCGGGCGGAGCGCGCGCTCAGGCCCTTCGCGGCGGCGAGGTAGCCCAGGAACTCGCGGGCGCCCAGGTTCGGATAGACCCCGAAGTCCTGCGGGAGGTAGCCCAGCGAACGGCGCAACGCGTCCGGGTCGGCGAGCACGTCGACGTCGTCGAAGCGGATGCGCCCGGAGGTGGGCCGGGTCACCGTGGCGATGATGCGCATCAGCGAGGACTTGCCCGCGCCGTTGGGACCCAACAGCCCGAGCAGGCCCGGTTCCAGGCGCAGTGTGACGCCGGCGACGGCGCGTTTGCCGCCGGGGTATTCCTTGGTGACGTCGATCAGTTCGAGCATGTCGGTCGACCCTCCGCGATGACGCGCCGGGACGGGTCGCCCGACGCCGCGCCGCGTGATGTGGCGGCACCGGACCAGCCTGGGCGTTCGCGAGAGCGGGGACATCTGCCGTTCGGCAGATATCCGGTGGGGTCGGGGCGCTCGTGCGCCGGTGCTATCGCGGGTTCGGCAGCAGCCCGACCACGCGCCAGCCGCCCTGGTGGGGACCGGCCGACAAGGTGCCGCCCAGTGCTTCCAGGCGGGTTCGGAGGGCGGCCAACCCGGTGCCGCCGCCGTCCCGTTCGGTCGATGCGGGACGGGCGCCGCCGCCGAGGTCGGTCACCGATATCTCGACCCCTGGGCCGCGGGCGGGGCCGACCGCGACCGTGACGCCGGCCGTGTCCGGGGCGTGCCGGCGCACGTTGGTGAGTGCCTCCAGGACGACGAAGTAGGCCGCCTCGTCCAGTGGTCCGGGCGGTACGGCGGCCAGGTCCGGGGCCAGGTCGAGTTCGGCGCGCACCCGGCCCGAGCCGGTGAAGCGCTCGACCAGGAGCGGGAGATCGGCGATTCCGTACACCCGGGTCGGCGGCTCGGGCAACTGAGTCGCGTCGCCCTCCCCCGCGCTCTCGCGCAGGGTCCGTACCGTGCGGTCCATCGAGTCCAGGGCGCGCAGTCCGGCCTGTTCGATCCGGGCGAGCAACGCGTGGGTGTGCTCGGTGTCCGGCCCGGTCGGCTCGTCGAGCTGCCCCGCCTGGGCCTCCAAGACGATGCCGGTGACCTCGTGTGCGACGAAGTCGTGCAGGTCGCGGGCCACTTCCAGGCGCTGGAGCCGGCGGGCGAGGGCGACCGCGCGGGTGCGGCGGTCGTCGAGCGAGCGCAGGTAGAGGCCGACGCCGGCGGTGGCCGCCGCGGGCAGCAGCGCCACCGCGCACATCGCCACCGACGCCTCCCAGGTCGCCTCCGGGGCGCGCAACGTGAAGCGCAGCGGAAGCACCGCGACGGCCAGGCCGAGCGCCGAACCCAGCCGTGCGGCGGTGCGGGCCGGCAGCCGGCGGACCACCCGCTCGACCGTCAGCCACAGGCCGACGAATTCGAACGGCAGCCAAAAGCCCGCGAGTTGATGCGGGCCCGGATAGCAGAGGTCGAGCAGCAACGAGGTCGCCACGACCATCCACGCGGCGCCCGCCAGGGTCACCCGCCCGATCGGCCAGCGGGGCAGCGCGACACCGACGGCGAGTGCGGCCGGCAGCGCGGCGAGGATCCCCACGGGCGGGGCGAGCAAAAGCGGCAGCAGGACCAGGGCCACGGCCGCGACGGCCCAGCCGATCCGGCGACGTTGCCGAACGGGGGTCATCGCGGCCCGGCCGGGGCGTAGCCCATCTCCCAGGCGTGCATCGCGATGCCGACCCGGTTGCGCACGCCCAGTTTGCGTCCGATGGCGGCCACGTGCGTCTTGACCGTGCCGGGCGAGATGAACAGCTCGCTCGCGATGTCGGCGTTGGTCTTGCCCTCCGCGACCTGGCCGGCGATCTCCACCTCGCGCTCGGTCAGCGCCTCGATCGGCGCGGGCCGGCCGCGTGCCGGCCTCGGTCGGGTGACGTGTTCGAGCAGGCGCACGGTGATCGAGGGACTGATCAGGGTGTCGCCGACCACCGCCGCCCGGATCGCCTCGACCAGCAGGGTCGGGCCGGCCCGCTTGAGCAGGAAGCCCGACGCGCCGTCGTGCAACGCCGGGTAGACGTACTCGTCCAGGTCGAACGTGGTCACCACGACCACCTTGACCGGCACCTCGGCGTGCGGCCCGGCCAGGAGTCGGGTCAGTTCGAGCCCGTCCATCCGGGGCATCCGGATGTCCACCAGCGCCACATCCGGCCGCAATCGCCGTGCCGCCTCCAGCGCGGCCACACCGTCGCCGGCCTCGCCGACCACCTCGATGTCGGCCTGCCGCTCCAGAATGCGCCGCATCCCTCGCCGCACCATTTCCTGGTCGTCCGCCAGCAATACCGAGATCGTCACAACCCTCGATTCTGCCGGCGCCCTTCGGTGCCGCGTCCTGCCAGGGCCGGGTGTTGCGCCGCGCGCCCGGTCGCTGCCGGGAATCGGCAATGTTGGTAGCGTTTCGGTCTCGGGAATTCGGCAACGGGGTGGGGCTTCGGGGGGACCGGACGTGGAGAGCGACGACGGGATGCCGGTCGAGTTCGCGGACGGCTGGCCGGAGGTGCTCGGGGAGGTCTCCGAGACCGGGCGGCTGTTGCGGCGGGCGGAGTTGCAGGCGTTGGCGGAGTCGGGCGAGCGGGCGGCGGAGGCCGGGTACGATTGGCGCCCCCTGGTCGGGCTGTACCTGGGCGAGACCCGGCGGGCGTGGGCCACGTTGCCGGGCATCGGGCGCGCGGCGAGTGTGAGCGACGCGGCTCGGAGCGGGGACGCGGTGCTGGCCGCGCTCGATGCGGCGATCGCCGCCCTCGGCGCGGGGCACGAGCGCGCCCGGCGGCTCGCGGTGCGCCAGGAGGAGGCCGCGCGCCGCGAGTTCATCGACGATCTGCTCTACGGCCGCAGCGACCCGGGACGGTTGGCCGAGCGCGCCGAGCGGTTCGGGCTGCGCCTGGCCCGGGCGCACACGGTCGCGGTGGCCGTGGGCCCGAGCGACTACGACGAGGTGCATCCGCTGGCCCGCCGGGTCGAGCGCGAGTTGATCGGCCGGTTCGGCGAGCGCGACGTGTTGTTGACCACCAAGGACGGCCGGCTCGTGTGCATCGCGGCGGCGAACGAGCAGTCGGTACTGACGGCGTTCGCCAAGCACGCGACCCGGACCGACGCCGGCCACGAGGGCGCGCACCGGGTCGCGACGGGCCGACCGCACGCCGGGGCGAGCGGCGTGGTGTTGTCCTACGAGGAGGCGTTGGGCGCGCTCGACCTGGCCGTGCGGCTGGAGTTGCCCGGCACCGTGCTGGACGCGGGCGATCTGCTGGTCTTCCCGGTGCTGATGCGCGACCGGGCGGCGATGGCGGACCTGGTCCGCACCGCGCTGGGTCCGCTTGTGCACGCGCGCGGCGGCGCGGGCCCGCTGTTGGAGACGATCACCGCGTGTGCGGCGGCCGGTTACGTCAATGCCGAGGCCGCCCGCCGGTTGCGGATCAGCGTACGCACGCTGTCCTACCGGCTGGAGCGCATTCGCACGCTGACCGGATACGACCCGGGCGACGCGCTCCAGCGCTACACCCTGGAGACGGCCGCCCTGGGTGCCCGGCTCTTGGGCTGGCCCGGTACCCCGCTTTAATCGCGCTTTCCCTCGGGCCCGGTACCGGACGCCAAACAGGTGTCAACACTGCCGGCTTCCGGCAATGCGCCGGCCGGGCGGCCGGTGCCACGATGTCGGCGCACAGCGAGCCGAGGGGGTGGAACGGTGGGGGATTTCGTGCGGGCGGCACTGGCGTTTCCCGCCGTCCTGTTCAGCTTCGCGCTCGTCGTGGTGGCGGCCTACTGGCTGCTGGTGCTGCTCGGCGGTGTCGTCGTGGGTCATGGCGGCCACGGGGACCATGGGGGTGCACATCATGGGGGGCCCTGGGCCCACGGGGGCCATGATGCTCACGGTGGTCATCCGGGTCATGGGGACCACGACCCTCGCGACACCGCCGGCGTGCCGATCACCGTGACCCTTTCGTTCGCGATCGTGGTGACCTGGTTCGTCTGTCTGGTCGGCACCGCGCTGACCGACCGATGGTGGCTGCGCGCCGCGGCGCTCCCCGCGGCGCTCGGTCTCGGCCTGCTCGCCGCACGCCTGGTGCGAGCCCTGGGCCGGCGCTTCCTGCCGGCCGAACGGCCCTCTGTTCGCGCCGACTTCGTCGGCCGTACCTGTCGGGTCCGGACCGGCCGGGTGGGCCCCGACTTCGGCCAGGCCGAGGTCCGCGCCGAGGACGGCTCGACCGCGATCCTCCAGGTGCGCACCGACGAGAGCGGGCTGGTCTCCGGCAGCACCGCGTTGATCTTCGACTACGACGTGGCGGGCGAGTTCTTCCGGGTCACCCGCTTCGACAGTGCGCTGGACCCGGATCGCACGGTGCGCTGATCGGGTCGGGCCGCGCCCGCCCCTCGTGCTCGTCCCCACCCCGCTCGCGGCGCCGTGCGTCGCGGCCGCGGGATCGCCTGCGCCGAAACCGCCTTCCTGCCAACCAACGTCCCGTTCGACCAAGGGATTTCACTGATGGATGCCATCACCGTGGGCATCGGTGTGCTCGTCGCCGTCGTCCTGCTCGTCCTGTTCGTCGTGCTGCTCGCCGTGGCCCGGCTGTACCGCAAGGTGTCGCAGGGCCAGGCCCTGATCATCTCCAAGGCGGACACGGTCGACGTCACCTTCACCGGTGCCGTGGTGCTGCCCGTGCTGCACCGGGCCGAGACCATGGACATCTCGGTGAAGACCATCGAGATCCGCCGGACCGGCCGCGAGGGCCTGATCTGTCGGGACAACATCCGTGCCGACATCCACATCTACTTCTTCGTCCGGGTCAACAAGACCGTCGAGGACGTGATCAAGGTCGCCCAGGCGATCGGCGCGGACCGGGCCAGCGATCGGGCCGCGATCCAGGACTTCTTCGCCGCCAAGTTTGCCGAGGCGCTCAAGACGGTCGGCAAGCAACTCGACTTCGTCGACCTGTACACCAAGCGCGAGGAGTTCCGGGACCGCATCCTCGCGGTGATCGGCACCGACCTCAACGGCTACCACCTCGACGACGCCGCGATCGATTTCCTCGAACAGACCCCGATGAGCCAGCTCGACGGTGCGAACATCCTGGACGCCCAGGGCATTCGCAAGATCACCGAGCTGACCGCGATCGAACACGTGCGCACCAACGAGTACCAGCGCACCGAGGAGAAGGAGATGACCCGGCAGAACGTCGAGGCCCGGGAGACCGTGCTCGAACTGGAGCGCCGGCAGGCCGACGCGGAGATCAAGCAGCGCCGGGAGATCGAGATCAGCCGGGCCCGCGAGGAGGCCGAGACCGCCCGGGTGCAGGCCGAGGAGCGGCTGCGCGCGCAGAGCGCCCACATGAAGACGGAGGAGGCGCTCGGGATCCAGAACGAGAACCGCGAGCGTGAGGTGGCCGTCGCGCAGAAGAACCGCGAGCGGGTGATCGCGGTGGAGAACGAGCGGATCGAGAAGGACCGGCTCCTGGAGGTGATCGCCCGGGAGCGGGAGACCCAACTGCGTCGGATCGCCGGCGACAAGGAGGTCGAGGGGGAGAAGCGCGAGATCGCCGAGGTGATCCGGGAGCGGATCGCGGTCGAGCGCACCGTCGCCGCGCAGGAGGAGGAGATCAAGAAGCTCCGGCTGGTCGAGGAGGCCGAGCGCGAGCGCCAGGCGTTGATCATCCAGGCCGAGGCCCAGGCGCAGGAGCGACTGGTCAAGGACATCAAGGCGGCCGAGGCCGCCCAGCAGGCGGCCGGACACCGGGCGGCCGAGCAGCTCACCCTGGCCGAGGCCCGGCGCAAGGCCGCCGAGCTGGACACCCAGGCGGCGATCCGCGGCGCCGAGGGCAAGCGGGCCGAGGCGGCGGCGGTCGGCCTGGCCGAGGCCGAGGTGCAGGAGCGGATGGCCGAGGCGGTGGCCAAGCTGGGCCACGCCGAGGCGGAGGTGACCCGGCAGAAGGCGCTCGCGAGCGCCGAGGGCCTGCGCGAGCGGCTCAAGGGCGAGGCGGAGGGCCTGACCGAGAAGGCTGCCGCGATGGCCGCGCTGGACGAGTCCAGCCGCGAGCACGAGGAATACCGGCTGCGGTTGGAGGCGGAGAAGGAGATCCGGCTGGCCGGCCTGGAGGTGAACCGGCAGATCGCCGAGGCCCAGGCCACGGTGCTGGCGACCGGCCTGGAGAACGCCAAGATCGACATCGTCGGCGGCGACAGCATGTTCTTCGACCGCATCATGGGGGCGATGGCCGCCGGGAAGAGTGTGGACGCGTTCGTGGACCGCTCCGACACGGTACGCACGATGGCCGGCGCCTGGCTGGACCCGAACGGCTCCACCTTCGCCGCCGACCTCGGTGCGATGGTCGGCGGCCTGGGCGCGAGCGGCGTGCGCGACCTCACCCTGGCCGGCGCGCTCGGCGCGCTGATCGCCGGCGGCGGCCCGCAGACCGCCGTGCTCAAGGGCCTGCTCGAATCGGTGCGGGCCGGCGGCCTCGGCGACACCCGACTCGCCGACCTGGTGGTCCCGGCGCAGCTCAACGGCGCCGGCAAGTAGTCACCGGCGTCCCGAACCGCCCGTACAACAAGGGAGTTGACCCGAACGTGAGCAGCCCAGCCCCGGCCCGGGGCGGTTCCGAGTCCGAGGCCGAGTCCGGGACTTACGAGGTCCTGCGCGACCGGTTGCTGAGCGCGGCCCGCGACCTGGGCGCGCGGGCCGGGGCGCTGAACGAGCGCCGGGTGCACACCTACGGCGGCGGCACGCTCGACCTGGCCGACACCCACCGGGTGCACACGCAACGCCCCGCCTGGGCCCGGGACGTCGTCCAGGTCGGCGGGCTGCTCCTGGTCGGCCTCCGGGGCGGCGGCGTGCCGGGCGAACCGGTCTGCCCCGACGACGTGTTCGCGCTGCACCGGCGCACGCCCGAGGGCTTCGCCCCGGCGCCGGCGGACGCGGTGCCCGGTCTGCTCGACGACGCCCGCTTCCGGCAGGACTTCACCGAACTCTTCCGCTACTTCCGCGATACCGAACTGCTGCACCTGCGCGACACCGGCACGCACCTGCTCGCGGTCTTTCGGGTCGGCGAACGGCTCACCGACATCCGGGTGTTGCGCTGGCGGCTCGGCCCGGACGGCAGCCCGACCTATCTGGACGCGCAGGGCGAGCGCGAGTACGCCCTCCCGCCGGCACACGACTTCGCCTGGACCGCGAGCACCCGCGCCGACCACGTGCCGGGCCGGCATCCGCACATCGCGATCGCACAGACGTTGTACGTGTCCACCCTCGACGGCCGGCTCACCGTCAAGGTGGTGGACGACACCGCGACCGCCGAGGGCGTCTACGCCGAACCGGTCGAGGATCCGCTCCAGTCGCTGGCCGACGCGGACGTCGAACACGCCCGGGTCGGGCCGCTGTTGCTGGTCCGGGTGCGCCCGTACCACGAGGACGCGTGGCGGCATCTGGTGCACAACACCCGCACCGGCGAGGTGCTGCGCCTGGACGGCATCGGGGCGGCCTGTCGGCGACTTCCCGACGAGCAGGGCATCGTCTTCCCCGGCGGCTACTACCTGAGCACCGGCACCGCGCGCACGTTCGACATCGACACCGTCGGCCTGGAGTTCGAGTCGACGGTGCGCTCGCCCAACGGCGAGGACGTGCTCTACGTGTTCCGGGCCCGCGCCCAGGGTCGCACCGTGCTGCTCTCCTACAACGTGATCCGCGAGGAGGCCGCAGCGCCGATCGTCGGACACGGCCGGGCGTTCTTCGCGGACGGCACGATGGCGGTGCTGCGCGCGGCGGGCGAGGAACCCGGCCGGGTGCACCCGATCCAGGTGTGGCGCACGCCGTACACCTCGGACGCGTACGCGGCGGCGCGGCCCGCCGGGACCGGCCCGCTGGCCCGGATCGGCAACCCCGAACTGGTGCGCGGCATCGCCGACTGCCTCTCGATCGCCGCGATGGCCGAGGAGATGGCGCCCACCACGGCGGTCTTCGCCGCGATCGCCGCGGCCGCGGCCCGGGTCGAGGACACCCACCACTGGCTCGCCGATCCCGAACTCGAGCGACTCGACGAACCGTTGGCCGCCGTCCGGGGCACCGCGGCCGATGTGGTCGAGGAGTTCCGCCGGGTCCTGGACCTGCGCCGGATTGCCGCCGAGGCGGTCGAGGAGGCCGCCGCGAACACCGTCACGCTGACCCGGCGGGTGCGCGGCGAACACCCGGACAGCGCCGCGGCGTGCGTCCGACAGCTCACCGAGCTGCGGCGGGCCCAGGGCCGGTTGGCCACCCTGCGGGAGATCCGCTACGTGGACACCGCGGCCCTGGACGGCCTCGACGCGAGCGTGGTCGAGGAACTGGCCGAGGCCGGCCGGCGTGCGGTCGCCTTCCTCGCCACCGCCGACGCGTTCGCCGACACCCACCTGACCGTGGACCGCCTGGCCGCCGAAGCCGCCGAGTCGGACACCGTCGCCGGATCGGCCGCGCTGACCGAGCGGATCGACGAACAGGCCGAGGGCCTGCGCATCGTCACCGAGGTGGTCGGCACGCTGGAGGGCACCGACGCCACCGTGCGCACCACGATCCTGACCCGGATCGGCGAGGTGCTCGGCGGGGTCAACCGGGCCCGCGCCACCCTCTCGACCCGCCGGCGCGAGCTGGTCGCGGCCGAACAACGCGCCGAATTCGCCGCCGAGATCACCCTCCTGGAACAGACCGTGGTCGGCGCGCTGTCCGCCGCCGTCGATCCCGAGGAGTGCGACGAACAACTCGGCAGGCTGCTCGCCCGGATCGAGAACCTGGAGGCCCGATTCGGCGATCTCGACGAGCACCAGGCCCGGATCGACCACGAACGCGAGCGCGTCCACGACGCGTTCTCCGCCCGCAAGCAGGCCCGGCTGGACGAGCGCGCCCGACACAGCGCCCGACTGGTCGACTCGGCGCGGCGGATCCTGACCACGATCGCTCGCCGGGTCGCCGACCTGGCGAGCACCGACGAGATCAACACCTGGTTCGCCTCCGACGCGCTGGTCGCCAAGGTGCGCTCGACCGCGGCGGAACTGCACCGACTCGGCGACCCGGTGCGGGCCGGCGAATTGGAGGGCCGGCTCAAGGCCGCTCGGCAGGAGGCCGCCCGGGCCCTGCGCGACCGTGCCGAACTCTACGACGCGGCGGGAACCGTACGGCTGGGCCGGCATCGGTTCGCGGTGCACGGGCGGCCGATGGAGTTGACCCTGCTCCCGGACGGGGACGGCCTGGCCTTCGCGATCACCGGCACCGACTACCGCGCGCCGCTGCGCGAGCCGCTGCCGGCCGCGCACCGGGCCTTTCGGGACCAGCCGTTGGGCTCGGAGTCGCCGCAGGTCTACCGGGCCGAGTACCTCGCCGCGGTGGTGCTGGCCGAGAGCCGATTCCCGGCCTCGGCCACCCCCTCGGCCGAGGAACTGCTCGCCGAGGTGCGCCGGATCGCGCTGCCCCGGCACGGCGAGGGCTACGACCGAGGCGTGCACGACCACGACGCGGCGGCGCTGCTGGCGGCCGTACTGCGGTTGCGTGCCGGCGCCGGACTGCTGCGCTTCACGCCGCAGGTGCGGGCCGCGGCCCAGCTCTTCTGGGCCTACGGCGCCGGTCCGGACGCCCGGGCGCCGTGGACGATCCGGGCCCAATCGTTGGCCCGGGCCCGGGAGACCTTCGGCCCGGTGCCGGCCGCGCACGATCTGGCCGCCGAACTCGGCGAACAGGCGGTCGAGTTCCTGACCGGCGCGCTCGGCGCGCCGACCGTGGCCGGCGAGGCGGTCGGCGGCTACCTGGTCGAGGAACTCGCGGCCGGCGGACCACGTTTCGTCACCGGAGCCGCGGCCCGGACGCTGCTCGCCGACTTCCGCACCGCGCTCGGCGGCGACGGCTCACCCGCCGCCAAGGACTTCGCCGAGGACCTGCGCGCCCTCGGCGACGACCTCGCCGCCCGCCACCAACTGGTCACCGCGTGGCTCGGCGCCTACGCCGAACGACTCGACGCCGGCCCGCCCGTCGACCTGCCCGAGGCGATCGCGATCGAGGTGTGCGGCAAGACGCTGGACCGACACCCCGTGGACGCGCCCCTGGCGACCACCGTGACCGGTCTGCTCGGCAGCCACCCGCGCCTGACCGGCGCCGGCACGCTGGAC
Source organism: Embleya sp. NPDC005971 (assembly GCF_040629175.1). Lineage (NCBI taxonomy): Bacteria > Bacillati > Actinomycetota > Actinomycetes > Kitasatosporales > Streptomycetaceae > Embleya > Embleya sp. NPDC005971. The sequence goes on from NZ_JBEXUX010000005.1 coordinate 104,391, forward strand.
CTGCGGCTGGACGAATTCCTGCTGCGCACCGACGAGTTCCGCCTGGTCCGGGTGCCCGCGTATCGGGCCTACGAGCGCACCCGGGCGAGCCTGCTCGCCGCCGAGCGCGAGCGACTGCGGCCGGACGCGCACACCCCCCGGGTGTTGCCGACCTTCGTGCGCAACCGGCTGATCGACGAGGTCTATCTGCCACTGATCGGCGACAACCTGGCCAGGCAACTGGGCGCGGCCGGCGACGCCCGGCGCACCGACAACCAGGGTCTGTTGCTGCTGCTGTCCCCGCCCGGATACGGCAAGACCACGCTCCTGGAATACGTCGCGGCCCGCCTGGGCCTGGCGTTCGTCCGGATCGACGGCCCGGCCCTGGGGTCGCGCACCACGTCCCTGGACCCGGCCGCCGCACCGGACGCCGCCGCGCGGCGCGAGATCGAGAAGATCGGCTTCGCGCTGGAGTTGGGCAACAACGTGCTGCTGCACCTGGACGACATCCAGCACGTATCGCCCGAACTGCTCCAGAAATTCGTCTCGTTGTGTGACGCGCAACGCCGGATCGAGGGCGTGCGAGCGGGCGAGGCGCGCAGCTACGACCTGCGCGGCAAGCGGTTCGCGGTGTGCATGGCGGGCAACCCGTACACCGAGTCCGGGGCCCGCTTCCGGATCCCGGACATGCTCGCCAACCGGGCCGACGTGTGGAACCTCGGCGACGTGCTGGGCGGCCGGGAGGAGCTGTTCGCCCTGAGCCACATCGAGAACGCGCTGACCGCGAACCCGATCCTGGCTCCGCTCGTCGGTCGCGAGCGCGGCGACCTGGAACTGCTGGTCCGGCTCGCCCGCGGCGACGCCGCCCGCCCGGAGCGCCTCGCCCACCCGTACGATCCGACCGAACTGGAGCGCATCGTTGCGGTGTTGCGCCGACTGCTGCACGTGTGCGAGACGGTCCTCGCGGTCAACCGGGCCTACATCGCCTCGGCGGCACAGTCCGAATCCTCGCGCACCGAACCGCCGTTCCGCCTCCAGGGCTCCTATCGGGACACCAACAGGCTGGCCGAGCGGCTCCTGCCGGTGCTGGACGACGCCGAGGTCGAGACGCTGTTGGACGACCACTACGCCGCGGAGGCGCAGACGTTGACCGGCGACGCGGAGGCGAACCTGCTCAAGCTGGCCGAACTGCGCGGCCGGTCGACGTCGGCCCAGGAACTGCGCTGGGCGCAGGTGAAGCGGGCCTACCTGGCGGGTCGGGGCTGAGCCGCGTCGTCTTCTCGGACCGGCTCCGGGATCCAGGCCGCGGTGAGCACGCCGTGTTGCGTCCAGCCCAGCGTGCGGTACAGCGCCAGCCCGTCCGGGCTGGCCACCAGGACCCCGGTCCGGGCGCCCCGCGCGGCGGCGGCGTCGCCGAGGGCGGTCATCACCACGCTGCCCAGGCCCCGACGGCGGTGCGCCGCATCCGTCCCGATTTGGTCCGCCACCGCGGTCTCCCCGGTCACCGCGATCCGACCGTGGGCGGCGACGGCACCGTCGGCGGCCCGCAGCCGGACCTGGACCACCCCGCCCGTCGGCTCGATCTCGATCGTGTAGCCGCTCGGCACGTCCACCGTCGCCCGCCGCAGCGGTCCGGTCATCGGATACTCCGGCTCGCCCACGGTCCACGCGGACGTCAGCTCGGCCCGCACCCGCTCGACCGGGGCGAGGACCTTGATCCAGGTCCCGGGAGCGGTCCGGGTCCGGGCGAGTTCGGCCACCCGATCGAGATCGAAGAGTACGTACCGCACCCGATGACCCGGCAGGCCCACCTGTAGCCGGAAGCCGCCCGCCACCTCGACCGGCGGCGGCACCTCGCGGGCGGGCGCCCAACCGGTGACCCAGGCCCGCACCAGTTCGGCGGCGGGGAACGGAAGGTGCTCGCGGACGGTGGTGGTCACGGCTTCCCCAGACGGATCGACGACTCGACCCGGAAAGCTTATTGCAAGGTATTCGCAATAAGGCTCGGGGTGCTTCGTCACACAACGGTAAGCAGCGGATTTCCCCGTGCGGGCTGGCGCGAAGCCACGATGGGGGGCAGCCCTGGCGAGCCGTTCGCCAGGGTTGTTCTCGGACGTGAGGTGGCGTTGTGCGGCGTTCTGGTCGGTCCGGTGCCGCGTTGGTCGGTGTGGTCTCGGCGGCGGTGGCGCTCGGGGTGGCCGAGGCGGTCGCGGCCTTCGTGCGACCGGAGGCCACCCCGTTCGTGACGATCAGCGGCGCGGTCACCGACCGGGCGCCGCAGGGGCCGCGCGAGTGGGCGATCCGCACCTTCGGGACCGGCGACAAGGCGTTTCTGCTGACCGTGATCGCCGTGCTGCTCGTGGTGTTCGCCGCCGGACTGGGTGTGCTCGCCGCCCGCCGGCTCCGCTACGGGATCGCCGGGGTGCTCGCGCTCGGCGCCTTCGCCGCGTGGACCGCCGCCGACCGACCCTCGTTCGAAGCCGCCGACCTGGCGCCGGTGTCGGTCGGCACGCTCTTCGGGGTGCTGACGCTGGTCGTGCTGACCCGGCCGGACCTGATCGACCGCCGCCCGCTCGCCCGCCCGCTGCCGGGCGCGCCCGAGGACGGCGTGAGCGAGCCGGCCCCGGACACCACACGCCGCACGGTGCTCGTGGCCGGCGCCGCCGCGCTCGCCGCGTTGACCGGGTTCGGCGGCCGGATGCTGCAACACGCCCGGTTCAACGCGGAGAAGTCCCGGGCCGCGGTCGCCGCGAACCTGCCCACACCGCTCAGCCCCGCCGCCCCGGCCGGCCCCGGCCTGCTCGAACCCGGCCTGACCCCGTACCTGACCTCGAACGCCGACTTCTACCGGATCGACACCGCCTTCACCGTGCCGCAACTGCGCGCCGAGGACTGGGAGCTGCGCATCCACGGCCTGGTCGACCGGGAAATCCGGCTCGACTACCGGCAGTTGCTGGAGCGCGTCGCGATCGAGCGGGACATCACGCTGGCCTGCGTGTCCAACGAGGTCGGCGAGGACCTGATCGGCAACGCCCGTTGGCTGGGCACCCCGCTGGCCGACCTGCTGCGCGAGGCGGGCATCCGGCCCGGCGCCGATCAGTTGGTCTCCCGCTCGTCGGACGGGATGACCATCGGCACCCCGCTGCGCGAGGTGCTGGACGGGCGCGACGCGATGTTGGCGTACGCGATGAACGGCGAGCCGCTGCCGATCAAACACGGCTTCCCGGTGCGGATGGTGGTGCCGGGGTTGTACGGCTACGTCTCCGCGTGCAAGTGGCTCGTGGACCTGGAGGTGACCCGGTTCGACACGTTCAGCGCCTACTGGGTCAGGCTCGGCTGGGCCCGGCAGGCCCCGATCAAGACCCAGTCGCGACTGGACACCCCCAGGGACGGGAGCAGCGTCGAGGCCGGCCCGATCCCGGTCGCGGGCGTCGCCTGGGCCCAGCACCGAGGCATCGCTGCGGTCGAGATCCAGGTCGACGACGGCCCGTGGCAGCCCGCCGAACTCGCGCCGCAGACCACCACCGACACCTGGCGGCAGTACCGCCTGCGCTGGGACGCCACGCCGGGCCGGCACACCCTGCGCGTCCGAGCCACCGACGGCACCGGCGCGGTACAGACCGCCAAGACCGCGGACGTGCTGCCCGACGGCGCCACCGGGCAGCACCACGTCGAGGTCACGGTGCGCTGAATCGCCGACCGGCGAGCCGGGCCCGGCGCCGGGCTCACTCCTCGATGAGCCCCCACGCCTTCGCGATCAACTCGTACGACCGGATCCGGGCATCGTGCCCGTAGACGTTGCTGATCACCATCAACTCGTCCACCTGCGTGCGCTCGCGCAACTCCCGCATACCGGCTCGCACCTCGGCCAGGTCACCGCTGATGTGTTGGCGTCGGTAGTTCGCCACGAACTCCCGCTCGGCCGGCGTCCACGGATAGGACTCGGCCTCCTCCGGCGAGGGCATCCGGCCCGGATTGCCGCTGCGCAGCCGCAACATCGACAACGCCTGGGACTGCGCGAGCCGCTCCGCCTGCTCGTGGGTGTCGGCCGCGATCACCCCGGCCGCGATCATCGAGTACGGCTCCTTGAGCGACTCGGACGGCTGGAACGACTCGCGGTACAACCGCAGCGCGGGCACCGTGTGCTGCCCGCTGAAGTGGTGCGCGAAGGCGAACGGCAGGCCCAGGACCCCGGCCAGTTGGGCGCTGTAGCCGCTGGATCCGAGCAGCCACACCGGCGCCTCGCCGGCCGCGAACTCGCCGCCCGCCTCGATCCCCGACGCGGGACCGGGCACCGCGTGCATTCGCGAGTAGGGGTGATCCGGGGCGAACGACCCGGTGACGAAGCCGATCAGCTCGCCGAGCGCCTGCGGGAACTCGTCGACCGACTCGGCGCCACCGCCGCGGCGCAGGGCGCGCATGGTGACCTGGTCGGTGCCCGGGGCCCGGCCGATGCCGATGTCGATCCGCCCGGGGTGCAGCGCCTGGAGCGTGCCGAACTGCTCGGCGACCACCAGCGGCGCGTGGTTGGGCAACATCACGCCGCCCGAGCCCAGCCGCAGGGTGGAGGTGTGCGCGGCCAGGTGGGCGAGCAGCACCGGCGGCGAGGAGCTGGCGATGCCGGGCATGTTGTGGTGCTCGGCCACCCAGAACCGATGGAAGCCCCATTGCTCGGCCCGCCGGGCCAGCTCGGTGCTCGTGCGCAGTGCCTCGGTCGCCGAATACCCGGTCCCCACCGGGGCCACGTCCAGTACCGACAGCTTCACAGCGTCCACTCCGCGTCCCTCTTCCTCGCCGTTTCTCGCCCGCCCGATTGCGCACCCGTGCACCCGTGCCGCCGAGGGTGGGGTGGCCGCGATCGCTCTGAGGTGCAACCGCAGGGCGGCGCGCGCTGTTCCGGGCGGCGGGCGTGCAGGGGGTCACACCCGGTGGGGGAGCACATCCGCCGCGGGGCCGGGCGGGCCCGGCCGGTTCGCCCGACGCCCGCTCACGCGCCGGCGGCTCGCCACACCGCGCCCGAGCCGGCCGGCACCAGGCCCAGCCCCTGCAGGCCCTTGTTCTGCTCGCCCAGCCCGAGCGCCGAGCCGTTGCGGGCCAGCAGGACCACACCGGAGCCGTCGGCCTGCGGCTTCCACAACTGGTTGTCGCCGCGTCCGCAGTCGTCCTGGTACGCCCGCGAGTCCCGGCCGCCCGACACCTCCAGGCACTTGCGCGAGAGCGCCGACTCCAGCCGGACGAAGCCGCCGCCCGCGTCGCGCACCACCCACTGCTGGTTCGCCTTGCCCGCTCCGGCCGGATACGCGATCACCGCGGCCCGGTCCCGGTCGCTGGCCCCGCTCACGTCCATCGCCCGGCCGTCCCCGAGGGTCAGCACGTAGCGGGCGCCCACGGTCAGCGGCGACTTGGGCGGCGCGGTCCTGGACGGTGACGGGGACGTCGAGGTGGGCGCGGCGGTGGTCGGCGGCGTACTGACCTGTGCACCGACCACGGTGGTGGGGGACGGGCTGCTCGCACCGGGCGACGTCGCCGCGGCGGCGGACTTGCCACCACCGCCACCGCCACCACCGAACACCCCGACCAGGCCGCCGCCCAGGAAACCCACCAGCGCGACCGCGCACAGCGCCGCCATCCAGATCCGACGTCGCGGCATCTGTCCCTCTCCTCTTGGCCGGCTCTTCGTGCGGATCGGGTCATCCTGGCAGAAGAGTTCACCCGCAGGAGTGAGCCGGCTCACCCGATTCGGTCCATCCCGGCGGCCCGATCCACCGCGCGCATACGAAGCCGCCGGGTGGTGAAGGGCTCACCACCCGGCGTTCGACGGCTGTTCTGGGATCTCTCGGCGGACGGTCCGCGGTCAGAGGTAGAGGCCGGTGGCCTCGCCGGAAACCTCGATGCGTTCGGCGGCGACCGCGTGCAGATCGCGCTCGCGGAGCAGGACGTACGGAACACCGCGCACCTCGACCTCGGCGCGCTCCTCGGGGTCGTACAGGACACGATCGCCCGGTTCGACGGTGCGGACGTTCTGGCCGACCGCGACCACCTCCGCCCACGCCAGCCGCTTGCCGACCTGCGCGGTCGCGGGAATGAGGATGCCACCGCCGGAACGACGCTCGCCCTCCGCCGCGTCCTGGCGGACCAGCACGCGGTCGTGCAGCATGCGGATGGGCAGTTTCTCGCCGAGATCGTGGGCGTTTTTGCTCGAAGACTGGGACCTGTCGGAACTCACGCTTCGACAAGCTACCCGTCCGACGCGGAACGTGCGTCACCGGGAGGTGTGATGTCCCGATCCGATTCCGCCTCGGCCGGGCCCGGCGAGGTCGGCCCGGCGTCGGTGCGGGACCTCAGCGCTTCTTGCCGGCCTTGCCGTTCTTGTCGCCCTTGCCGCGGCTCTTGACCAGTACGACCAGCAGGAGCAGCCCCGCCACCCCGCCCACCAGCGGCACGATCCGCTCGGTGCGCGGTGCGCCCGTGTCGCTGTCGATGAACTGCGCCCGGACCTTGTCCTTCGCGCGCGCCGCGACGTTGGCCGGCTTCACCCGATCGACGATCTCGTCCAGCGTCACCGCCAGATTGGCCCGGGCGGCCTCGATGTCCCGCTCGATCTGCTGCGGCGAGCGCCGGTCCGGCTGGTCGCCGGTCGACGGCTTGTCGACGGCCTCCCCGGCCTTGTGCCCGGCGTTCGAACCGTCGGCCTTGTGCGCACCGTTCACCGACTCCACCCGACTCCGCTCAGCGTGTGCCGTCACCGGACGGCCCAACGCCGCCCGGCCTTGCCGCTCCAACTCCGCCGGAGACAGTTCCCGCCCGTGGTCGCTCACAACCCGTCCTCTCCGGCCCCTGCGCTCGTGTGTTCCCCAAGTCTGTCAGGTGCAGCCCCGCACCCGTGTCAACCGGGTGGCGTGGCGCGGGCGGGCGGGGTCGAGCCGGTCAGGCCGGGACCGACGACGGGTCGAAACCGTACGGCAGTTCCAGCCGGTGGGCGGCCATCAGGTCGCGATCCAGGAGCAGCTCGCGGGTGGTCCCGTCGGCGACCACGACGCCGCCGGCCAGCACCAGCGCGCGCGGACACAGCTCCAACGCGTAGGGCAGGTCGTGGGTCACCATCAACACGGTGACGTCGAGCGAACGCAGTACCTCGGCCAACTCGCGCCGGCTCGCCGGGTCCAGGTTCGAGGAGGGCTCGTCCAGGACCAGGATCTCCGGCTCCATCGCGAGCACCGTGGCCACCGCGACCCGGCGGCGCTGGCCGTAGCTGAGGTGGTGCGGCGGGCGATCGGCGAAGCCGGCCATGCCCACCCGGGCCAGGGCGTGTTGTACGCGTTCCTCCAGCGCGGCGCCGCGCAGGCCCAGGTTGGCCGGGCCGAACGCGACGTCCTCGCGGACCGTGGGCATGAACAGTTGGTCGTCCGGGTCCTGGAAGACGATGCCGACCCGGCGACGGATCTCGCGCAGGTGCTCCTTGGCCACCGGCAGCCCGGCCACCTCGACGGTGCCGGCGCCCGCGGTCAGGATGCCGTTGAGGTGCAGCACCAGGGTGGTCTTGCCGGCGCCGTTGGGGCCGAGCAGGGCGACCCGTTCGCCCCGGGCGATGGTCAGGTCGACGCCGTACAGCGCCTGATGGCCGTCGGGGTAGGCGTAGGCGAGGCCGCGGACGGCCAGCGAGGGGGCGGCGGTCGGTTCGCTCACGTGAGGTACTCCGTTCATAGGGTCCGCGCACCCGCCCAGACCACGAGCGCCGCCGCCGGCAGCGCCGCAGCGGCGGCCCAGTGCGCACCGCTCGCCCGAGTGTCCAGGATTACCGGCATGGTCCCGGTGTAGCCCCGGCTGAGCATGGCCAGGTGCACCCGCTCGCCGCGTTCGTAGGAGCGGATGAACAGCGCGCCGGCGGACTTGGCCACCGCCGGGGTCTGCCGCAGGTCGCGCGCGACGAAGCCGCGGGACTCGCGGGCGATCCGCATCCGGCCCATCTCGGCGGTGATCACCGCGCCGTAACGCAGCATGAACGACATGATCTGGACCAGCAGCGGCGGCATCCGCAACTTCTGCAGGCCCAGCAGCAGGTCGCGCAGTTCGGTGGTGGCCGCGAGCAGGACTCCGGCGATCACGCCCAGGGTGCCCTTGGCCATGATGTTCCAGGCGCCGAGCAGGCCGTCCCGGCTGACCGACAGGCCCAGCACCTCGACGCTCGGCCCGTTCGCCACGAACGGCAACAGCAGCGCGAAGCCCACGAACGGCAGCTCGACGAGCATGCGCCGCAGCAGGAAGCCGGCCGGCACCCGGGCGAGCGCGGCGACGGCGGCGAGCAGCACGGCATACCCGCCGAACGCCCAGTAGACCTCGCGCGGTGTGGACACGGTGACCAGCACGAAGGCGACCAGCGAGAGCAGTTTGCAGTGCGGGGGCAGTCGATGGAGCGGCGAGTCGCCGGGTCGGTACAGCCGATGGCCGTGTCCTGCGGACATGATCAGGCGCCGTCGCCCGCGCCGGAGTCGGCGGTGCGGGCACCCGCCGGGTCGGTGCCGGTGGAACGCTTGCGGACCAGCCGGAAGACGCCGGTGCCGACGAGCAGGGTGGCACCCACGCCGATCACGCCGGCCAGACCGCCGGAGAGCCGCTCGTTGTGCACGCCCTTGACGGTGTAGTCGGCCAGCGGGCCGTCCTTCATCTGGTGTTCCTGCTCCTTGGCGTCGATGCCCTTGTCCGCGGACACCTTCTCCAGGCCGTCCGGGCTTTGGCTCGCGTAATAGCTCACGAAACCGGCCAGCACGAGGGCGAGCAACGCGCCCGCGATCAGCAGGGTGCGAGTACGGACGCGGGTCATCGGGATCCCCCTGCCGAGCGCAGTTCGAGCGGGCGCGCGAGGCCGCGAGCGCCGTGGACGAGGTCGGGCCGGACCGCGAGCACGCTGGAGACGGTGGCCGCGGTGATGATCGCCTCGCCGATGCCGATCAGCACGTGCACGCCGATCATCGCGCCGGCCACCTTGCCGATCGACACGTCGGTGGTCCCGCCGATCGCGTAGAAAACGGTGAACACGCAGGCCGCCGCGGGCACCGAGACGAGCGCGCCGACGAACGCGGCGATCGGCACCGACGAGTGCCGGGCCGGCAGCAGGCCCAGCACGAGGCGGAACAGCCCGTAGCCGACCACGACGGTCACGATGCCCATGATGGTGATGTTCAGGCCCAGCGCCGTCAGGCCGCCGTCGGCGAAGAACAGACCCTGCATCAGCAGCACCACCGCCACGCACAACACGCCGGTGTACGGGCCGACCAGGATCGCGGCCAGGGTGCCGCCCAGCAGATGGCCACTGGTGCCGCCGGCCACGGGGAAGTTGAGCATCTGGACCGCGAAGACGAAGGCCGCGACCAGGCCGGCCAGCGGCGCGGTGCGCTCGTCCAGCTCCCGGCGCGCGCCGCGCAGGCCGACGGCGATCCCGGCGACGGCGACGACTCCGGCCCCCGCGGATACCGGGCCGTCGATGAACCCGTTGGGTATGTGCATGTGACGCCTCCCGAAATGCCGGATTCGGCTGTGGGATTTTATGGCTTGTGGCCGCAACTGCAAAAGGCTCGCAATTGGGTGATCGAGGCAACAACGGCGCACGGGGGGCGTTCTTTGCCCGGCTTTGACGAACGACGCCCCTGCGGAACGCGCGACCGCGCCGCGGCGCTCGGGAGCCGAATCGGTCGGACGGCAGCGCTAGCGTGGCGGCATACGTTGCCGAGCGATCCGAGGAGTTCTTCGTGAGCGACCGCCTCCAGGCGGGCGACACCGCCCCCGCCTTCACCCTGTCCGACGCCGACGGCAAGGACGTCTCGCTGTCCGACTACGCGGGCCGCAAGGTCATCGTGTACTTCTACCCGGCCGCACTGACCCCGGGCTGCACCAAGCAGGCGTGCGACTTCACCGACAACCTGGAGCTGCTCGCCGGCGCGGGCTACGACGTGGTCGGCATCTCGCCGGACAAGCCGGAGAAGCTCGGCAAGTTCCGGGAGAAGGAGAAGCTCACGGTGACGCTGGTCGCCGACCCGGACAAGAGCACGCTGGAGGCGTACGGCGCGTTCGGCGAGAAGACCATGTACGGCAAGACCGTCAAGGGCGTGATCCGCTCCACGTTCGTCGTCGACGAGAGCGGCCGGATCGAGCGGGCGCTCTACAACGTGCGCGCGACCGGTCACGTCGCCAAGCTGATCAAGGACCTCAAGCTCGACGCGGCCTGAGCTCGCTCGGACGCTCCGCTCGGAGCTCCGTAGAACGGCCCCGATTCGCCTGATCTTCGGGTGATTCGGGGCTTTTTGCGCGTAATCCTGTGTCGTGCCCCGTCTTGCGCGGCGGTCTGCCCCAACCTGGAGCGCGGGGCGACCGCAGGACGAGGGAGACAGGTGCGCGAGGAAGACATCACGGTCGTCGACACCAAGACGGTGGACACCGCGGTCCGGGCGACCATGCTCGGCAACGCCATGGAGTGGTACGACTTCGGCATCTACGCCTACATGGCGGTCACGATCGGGAAGGTGTTCTTTCCGTCCGGGAACGACACCGCGCAGACGTTGTCCTCGTTCGCGACGTTCGCCGCCGCGTTCCTGGTCCGACCGCTCGGCGGCTTCTTCTTCGGGCCGCTCGGCGACCGGATCGGGCGCAAGAAGGTGCTCGCGATCACCATGCTGATGATGGCGAGCGGCACATTGTGCATCGGGCTGATTCCGGGCTACGACACGATCGGCTTCCTGGCGCCGGTGTTGCTGATCCTGTTCCGGATGCTCCAGGGCTTCTCGGCCGGTGGCGAGTACGGCGGCGCGAGCACCTTCATCGCCGAGTACGCGCCGGACAAGCGGCGCGGGTTCTACGGCAGCTTCCTGGAGTTCGGCACGCTGATCGGCTACATCCTGGCGGCGAGCCTGGTCACCCTGTTGACCGCGGTGCTCAGCGAGCACGAGATGCGGTCGTGGGGTTGGCGCATCCCGTTCCTGGTGGCCGGTCCGATCGGGGTGATCGGGCTGTATCTGCGGTTGCGGCTGGAGGAGTCGCCGGCGTTCGCGAAGGTGCTGGAACGGTCGGCGGCGGGCGAGGGCGACGATGCCGGGAGCGGGTCGGAGACCCTGAGCGAGTTCAAGCGCATCTTCCTCGGCCAGCGGCGCGCGATGATCATCTGCATCGCGCTGGTCGCGGCGTACAACATCAACGACTACATGCTGTTGTCGTACATGCCGACCTATCTCTCCGACACCCTCGGCTACGACGAGACGCACGGTCTGTTGCAGATCGTCGTGGTGATGGTCGTGCTGCTCGCGGTGATCCACCCGCTGGGCGCGCTGACCGACCGGATCGGCCGTAGGCCGGTGATCATCGCCGGCTGCGTCGGCTTCATCGTGCTGCCGCTGCCGTGCTTCGTACTGCTCCAGACCGGCCGGCTGGTGCCGATTTTCATCGGCCTGCTGATCCTGGGCCTGGTCCTGGTCTGCTTCCTGGCCACCATGTCCGCCGCGTTGCCCGCCCTGTTCCCGACCGAGATCCGCTCCGGAGCGTTGTCCGTCTCGTTCAACATCTCGGTTTCGCTGTTCGGCGGCACCACCCCGTTCGTGAGCGAGGCGCTGGTCAGCGGGACGGGCAACGACTACATGCCGGCCTTCTACATGATGCTCGCGGCCGTCGTGGGCCTGGTCGCCGCGATCTCGATGACCGAGACCGCGCGCAAGCCGCTGATGGGCTCGCCCCCGGCGGTGGAAACGATCGAGGAGGCCCGCGAACTGGTGGCGGCGCAGCGACCGTAGGCGGCACGGCGGGGCCGGTCAGGCGGGGTGCACGGCTTCGGTGGTGCGCTCGGCTTCGGTGGTGTGCACGATCTCGCCGCCGACCGCGACGATCTCGCAGACCGTGCCCAAGATGTCGGCCGGGGCGATGGTCATGACGTCCCGGGAGAGCACGACGAAGTCGGCGAGCTTGCCGACGGTCAGCGAACCGCGCTCGTGCTCAAGGAAGTTGGCGTACGCCGAGCCCATCGTGTAGCCGCGCACCGCGGTCTCGACGTCGAGCGTCTCGGTCGGGATCCAGGACGGGCCGCCGGCCAGCGGCGCCCGGGTGAGCGCGGTGTACACGCCGACCATCGGGTCCATCTCGGCCACGTTCCAGTCGCTGGACAGCGCCAACACCGCGCCCGCCGCGTGCAGGCTCCGCATCGGCCACGCCTTGTGCCAGCGCTCCTCGCCGACGTTCTCCGCCCAGTCCCGACCCGGTCCGGCGATCTCCGGCGCGCAGTGCCTCGGCTGCATGCAGGCGACCACACCCAACTCGGCGAAGCGCGACACGTCCGCCGGGTCCAGGCATTCCACGTGCACGACCTGGTGCCGCGCGTCGCGTGCGCCGTTGACCGTACGGGCGTGCTCGACCGCGTCCAGGACGGTACGGATGCCCCGGTCGCCGGTGGCGTGCACGAAGCACTGGAAGCCGCGGCCGTCCAGCTCGGCCAGCAGGTCGGCGAACTCCTCGGCCGGGTAGAACGTCTCGCCCCGGTGGTGCGCACACCCGCGGTACGGCTCCAGGAGCGCGGCGGTGCGCGGCTCGACCACGTCGTCGATGTACAGCTTGAGCGGCCCCACCCGCAGCCGGTCGTCGGCGTACGTGCGGGCGGCCTCGGCGAACTCGTCCAGGTCGGCCGCGGTGGTGCCGCGCGGGTGGAACAGCGCCGCGACGACGCGCGAGCGCAGCCGGCCCTCGTGTCGGGCACGGGTGTACAGGGCCAGGTCGTCGAGCGAGTTCTGCGGCTCGACCACGGTGGTGATGCCGAACCGGATCGCGTCGTCCAGGCTCTTGGCCAGCCGGCCGTACTGCCGGTCGGCCGAGGCCCAGGGCAGACCCAGCTCGCGCAGCGCCCGGTGCCCGTCACGGGAGAGCCCGCGGACCGCGAAGTCCTTGACGAAGCCGGTCGGCTCGCCCGTCTCCGGGTCCTTGTCCACCCGGCCGAACGGCAGGATGTCGCTGTCCCGGGTGATCCCGAGCCGCTTGATCGCCGCGCTGTTGAGCCACGCGGTGTGCACGTCGTAGCTGAGCACGAAGGCCGGCACCGCGCCCGTGACCGGGTCCAGGTCGCTCGCCCGCGGCATCCGGCCGTCCGGGATCGCCGAGTAGTCGAACGCCTCGGCCTCGATCCACTCGGCGTCCGGGTTGGCCGCCAGCCAGGTGCCGATCCGCTCGTGGATGCCGGCCAGCGTGCGCACGCCCGCCAATTGCACGCACGCGTCGTCCGAGCCCAGCCGCACGTGGTTGTGCGCGTCGACGAAGCCGGGCAACACCCGCCGCCCGGCGCCGTCGAGTACGACGGTGTCCGGACCGATCCAGGCCGCGGCGTCGGCGTCCGCCCCCACCCAGGCGATCCGGCCCGCGCGCACCGCGAGTGCCTCGGCCTCGGGCAGGTCGGGGTCCACGGTGTGCAGGCGGGCGTTGCGCAGGACCAGATCGGCGGTGTGGGACACGGTGACTCCAGGGGGGTGGCGCGGAAACGTGGTGCGGGGTGGTTGGTTTCGGGGTCGGTCAGCGCTCGGCGAATTGCGGTTCGCGGCGGGCGAGCAGCCAGTACAGGCCGCCGGAGACGACCGCGCCCAGCAGGGTGAAGTCGCCGTCGAAGGTCTCCACCAGTGCGCCGGTCCACAGCGCGGACTCGGCGGTCAGGCAGGCGAAGACGATGCCGGCGGCGAGCGCGATCATCCCGGCGGGGTGGAAACCGCCGCGATACCGGTAGGCGCCGCCGCGCAGGTCGTGCAGGCCGTCGGCGTCGTAGCGGCAGCGGCGCATCAGCGTGTCCGCGATGAACACCCCGCCCCACGGCGCGAACACCACCACGAGCACGGACAGGAAGCTGGTCAGGTTGTCGGTGAAGTTGCCGTTGAACAGCGCCCACAACGAGCCGACCAGGATGCACGCGGTGCTGACCAGGATGCCCTTGGAGCGCGACCACGGGATGCCGAGCACCTGGAGGTTCAGGCTGGAGGAGTACAGGGTCAGGATCGAGTTGGTGATCGAGCCGCCCACCACGAGCAGCAGGAACAGCGCCTCGAACCAGTTCGGCACCAGGTCGGCGACACCGGCCACCGGGTCGGTCATGTCCGCCTGGGTGGCGGCGGCCACGCCGACCACGCCGAGCAGCACCGAGGAGAGCATCCCGCCGGCCGCGCCCCACAGGGTGATCGAGCGCAGCGAGGTGTCCCGGGGCAGATAACGGGTGTAGTCCGAGGGCATCGGCAGGTAGGAGATCGGGCCGGCGACCAGGACGAGCACGGCGAGCGAGATCGCGTGGAAGCTGTTCGAGGTCTCCGGCGCGGCTCCGGTCTCCAGGCCCGGGACCACGAACAGGATCAGCAGGCCGAAGCCGATGCCCAGCACGTAGGCCATCCAGCGTTCGGCGGCCTGCACGGTGGCGTGCCCCCACATCGCCACGGCGAAGGTGAGCGAGAGGGTGATCGCGAGCGCGACCACCCGGGCGAGGTCGCCGCCGGCCCAGCCGAGCTTGGCGAACAGCCCTTCGAGCGCGAAGGTGCCGACCACGGTGTTGAGGATGGTGTATCCGATGCCGACCACCCAGTTCAGCAGGCCGGCCGGGAAGTTGCCGTGTACGCCGAACGCGGCGCGCGAGATCACCAGCGTCGCGGTGCCGGTGCGGACCCCGGCCAGGCCGAGCGCACCGACCGCGAAGAAGGACAGACCGGTGACCACCACCACGGCGATGGCGGCCCAGAAGGAGAGGCCGAACATCACCGCGAGGGTGCCGTTGATGACGAACGTGAACGACAGGTTCGAGCCGAACCAGAGCCAGAAGACGTCCTTGGCGCTGCCGTGTCGTTCGTCGTCCGGGATCGGGTCGATCCCGCGGGTCTCCACCTGGAAGAGCTCGTCGGAGGCGACCCCCCGGCCGACGCCGGGCGGGTCGGCGGCGGGGGTGGTGCGCGGGGCGGCGGATGCGTCGCCGCTTGCCGCGCCGCTCGTGGAGTCCGTGCGGGGCAGGGTCACCGGACCTCCTCCTCATGGTGTGCGGTGTGGCCTTCGTGGGCGTTCGGGCCGAACCGGAAGCTTGAATGGCATTCAAGAACTTTGAACGCCACTCAAGGTGCGCTGCGAGCAAGGAAGGTGTCAAGAGTTCGTGGCGAACCCGACCAGAATTTGACCGTCGTTCAAGGTCGGCGTGGCCGGCGGGATAGGGTCGAGCCCTTGCGCGAGCGGGTCGTGGGTCGGCCGCGCGATCGAAAGGCGGGTGTCGGTGGTGGCCACGCGGCGGAGCGACGGTCGGATCGCCCAGGATCGGATGCTCGAGGAGGCCATAACGGCGATCGCCGAGCACGGCCTGGCCAAGCTGACCATGTCCGGTCTCGCGGAGCGCCTGGGCACCAGCGGCGGGCACATCCTGTACTACTTCGGCAGCAAGGATCGGTTGTTGCTGGCCGCGCTGCGCTGGAGTGAGGAGCGGTTGGGCGAGGAGCGGGCCCGGCTGCTCGCGCGCCGGGTCGCGGCCGATCGCAAGCTCGACCTGTTCCTGGGCCTGTACCTGCCGGTCGGCCCGCGCGATCCGCGCTGGATGTTGTGGCTGGAGCTGTGGGCCAGGACGGCCGGCAACGTGGAACTGCGGGTCGCGCAGGACGAGATCGACCTCGGCTGGCACGCCGACCTGGTCACCGTCCTGACCCGGGGTGCGGAGCGTCAGGTATTGCTGATCGACGATCCGGACGCGGTCGCCTCGGAGTTGCTCGCGCTGTTGGAGGGGCTGAGTACGCGCACGGTGCTCGGACTGGGCGGGACGACTCGGGAGAGCGCGTTGGCGCTGGCGCGGCGGGCGACCGGGCGGCTGATCCGCTGAGGGACGGGCGTCGCGGGCCACCGCGGGGGCGGCTCGGGAACGGCTTCGAGGTCGACTCGACGTCGGCTCGGGCTCGGCCGGATGGTTGGTCGTGGGGGGATATATGCCGGCCGGTCGATCCGGTGGGCACTAGCATGAGGCGTGGTCGACCTCGGGGCGTTGTCGCGCAGGTCGGTCGCGCGGCCGTGGCGCAATTGGTTGACGCAGCAGGTTTAGGTCCTGCCGTCCGAGAGGATATGAGGGTTCGAGTCCCTTCGGCCGCACAAGTGGTGGTTTTCCGGTGATTGTCGGCCGGTCTTGTGCTGGCGGGTTCGACCCCGCGCACGCTAGCTTGCGGCATGTCGTCCCTGGGGAGGCGCCATGCACTGCGAGTACTGTCCGAAGGTTTCCGGCGGCCGGGTGCAGACACCGCCCGCCGAGATGATCGTGCCGAAGATCGCCGGTGACTGGGTGGGGTGGGTGCGGGCCGCCGAGGGGCGGGTCGAGACGCTCGGGCGGGCGGTGCCGGCCAAGCCCGACGCGGACTGTGTGATGAGCTTCGGCCGGCGGATTTTCGAGGGCTCGCCCAAGCGCGGGCTGCACGCCGAGATGGATTGCCTCCAGCAGGCCCGGATGCACGGACTGCCTTTGGAATCGGGCGAGTTCACGGATACCGCGATGGAGGTCGGCGGGGGCTGCTGTCTGCTCTGCGCCACCGGGCTGGCCGCGGTGGGCATCCGGCGGGTGCCGGCCGTGGACCCCGATCCGAACGTGTGCGTGAGCTGGCACGCGCCGGCGTTCCTGTTCGAGGATCCGCTGTTGTGCGTGGGGCTGATGGGTGAGCGGGCGGCGCATCTGTGGCTGCGGCACCTGACGCCGCCGGTGCGTCGACAGTTGCGCGGGTCGTTGACGGGCGCGATGACGCGGCTGCTGGCGGGGCGCTGGGAGTGAGGTGATCCGGACCGGCAGCGGCCGTGTGGTGGCCGCTGCCGGTGGCCGGCTCCGCCCTCGATCAGACCGAGTGCTCGGTGCGGTCGCCGGACCACTCGGTGTGGAAGGAACCCTCGCGGTCCACCCGGCGGTAGGTGTGCGCACCGAAGTAGTCCCGCTGCCCCTGGATCAGCGCGGCCGGCAGGCGGGGCGAGCGCAGGCCGTCGTAGTAGGACAGCGCGGCGGCGAAGCCCGGGGTGGGGATGCCCAGTTCGGCGGCGGTGACGACCACCCGACGCCAGGCGTCCTGGGCGCCGGCGATCGCGTTTCGGAAGTAGTCGGCGGTCAGCAGCGAGTCGGGCTTGCGGTCGGCCTCGTACGCCTCCCGGATGCGATTCAGGAAGCGGGCCCGGATGATGCAGCCGCCACGCCAGATCTCGGCGACCTTACCGGGATCGATCGACCAGTCGTATTCGGCACTGCCTGCCTCGATCTGATGGATGCCCTGCGCGTACGCCACGATCTTGGACGCGTACAGCGCCTGCTCGACATCGTCGGCGAAGCGGTCGGCCGCGTCCGCGTCGAGCGTGGTGCGGGTCGGACCGGGCAACTCCCGGGCCGCCGCGCGCAGGTCGGCGTGTCCGGACAACGACCGGGCGAACACCGCCTCGGCGATACCGCTGACCGGAACACCGAGGTCCAGCGCGGTCTGCACGGTCCATCGGCCGGTGCCCTTCTGCTCGGCCCGGTCCTGGACCACGTCGACGAACGCCCGGCCGGTGGCCGCGTCGGTGTGCGCGAGTACCTCGGCGGTGATCTCGATCAGGTAGGACTCCAGTCGGCCGGAGTTCCAGGTCCGGAACACCTCGGCGATCCGGGCGGGTTGCCACCCCAGCGCGCGATCGAGCAGGTCGTACGCCTCGGCGATCAGCTGCATGTCGGCGTACTCGATGCCGTTGTGCACCATCTTGACGAAGTGACCGGCGCCGTCCGGGCCCATGTGCGCGCAACACGGCACACCGTCGACCTTCGCGGCGATGTCCTCCAGGATCGGGCCGAGCGCGGCATACGACTCGGGGGAGCCGCCCGGCATGATGCTCGGGCCGAGCAGCGCGCCCTCCTCGCCGCCGGAGATCCCGGAGCCGACGAAGTGGATCCCGCGCTCGCGCAGCGCGGCCTCGCGCCGGCGGGTGTCGGCGAAGTGCGCGTTGCCGCCGTCGACGATCATGTCGCCGGGTTCGAGCAGCGCGGCGAACTCGTCGATCACCGCGTCGGTGGGCGCACCGGCCTTGACCATGATCACCAGCCGCCGAGGCGGCTCCAGTAGTGCGACGAACTCCTCGGCGGTGTCGGCGGGCAGGAAGGTGCCCTCGTCGCCGAACTCGTCGACCAACGCCCGGGTCTTGGCCGAGGTCCGGTTGTGCACGGCGACGGTGTGCCCGTGCCGCGCGAAGTTGCGGGCCAGGTTGCGCCCCATCACAGCCAGGCCGGTCACACCGATACGGGCTCGCTCCGCCATGTTGGTCAACTCCTGCTGTTCGTGCGGGTGGATCACCTTGATCACTGCGACAACATCGTCCGCGTCCGCGGTTAATCCCCACCGGCAACACGCCGGCCGGCTCGACCGCGTGGCTGCACGTGGCGCATCACGATCAGCGGAGCGGTCGCGGCGGGTGGCCCCGCGGCCGGCCCCCCGAATCCCGAGGCGGTCGGGGGCATCTCGCGGGTGCCGACCGGCCTTTGCGGCCGGCAGCATCGCGGGATGCGTCGGAATGCGAACGTCGTGCTCTCCGTGGTGGCCGCCGCCTACGGGTTGTCCTCGATGGGCGACCAGATGGCCATGGTCGTGTTGACCCTGCGATTACACGATCAAGGACGGTCCGGGGTGGTGATCTCGGCGTTGGTGATCGCGAGCGTGTTGCCGATCGTCGTGGTCGGGCCGTTGGCGGGTCCGTTGTCGGATCGGGCGGAGAGTGGTCGGCTGGTGGTGACGGTGACCGGGCTCCAGGCGGCGGTGGCGCTCGGGTTGGCGCTCACCACGGACGTCGTGGCCACCATCGTGCTGCTGGCACTGCTGGGCGCCGGTTTGGCGGTGGTCTCGCCGACGCTTCAGCTCCTGGTACCCGAGATCGTGGGCGACGCGGACACGACCCGAGGGTTCGCGCGCCTGGAGACGTTTCGCTCGGTCGGCAACGTGGCGGGGCCGGCCCTGGCCGGGGTGCTGGTCGCCGTGGTCGGTGATCGGGCCGTTCTGCTGGGCAACGCGGGGTCCTTCGCGGTGGTGGCCGCGGTGTTCGTCGTCCTGCGGATCCGCCGCGAGCCGGCCGCCGGCGACGCTCGACTCGGGTGGCTCGGCCAGGTGCGCCAGGGGGTCGGCGTGCTCGGCGGCGACCGGTTGTTGCGGGTGGCGATCCCGGCGCTGGCGACCGCGATCGTGTTCACCGCGATGCTGAACGTGGCGCGGGTCTTCTTCATCCGGGACGATCTGGGCGCCTCGGACGCGGGCTACGGGTGGCTGGTCACCGGCCACACCGTCGGCATGCTCCTCGCCGCCGCGTTCCTGGCCGCGCGCATCCCGTTGGCCTGGCAACCCCGGGTCCTGGCCGGGGCCGGGGCGATGATGGGCGGGGCCCTGTTCGTCAGCGCGACCGTACCGATCCTCGCCGTCTCCTTCGTCGCCTTCGTCCTGACGGGCGTGGCCAACACCCTCCAGAACCTGGCCATCCGCAACCTGATCCACGCCCGCGTTCCACGGGAAACCCGAGGCCGCGCGTTCGCCTCCTCCAGCGCGGCCCTCAACGCCGCGAACCTGACCGGCACGGCCCTGGGCGGCCCGACGGCAACCTCCCTCGGCGGCGCGGGCGCCCTGCAACTGGCGGGCGCCGGCACCCTGTTGGCCTCCCTGGCCGCCGCCCCGGTCCTGTTCCGCCGGCAACCGGCAAAGCCCACCACCCAACCGACCCCACCCGTGCCAAGGCCCGCCGGCGACTGACCCCGGATCCTCAGTCGAGCGTGTACTCGACGGACAACTCGCGACCGACACCGAGAACGTCCGTCGCATACTCGGTCGGGACGCCATGCGGAGAAATCCGGTTGTCCGAGGGTTGTGCGCACCGGTACCCATGTGGCCATGAAGTCATCGATTCGCCGTACCCGGCACGCGTTGCCGCGAGGTGAGGCCGAGGTCTGGGCGCCGGTCGCCGCGCGGTACGGGATACCGCCGTACGGCTGCAAGTACCTGTACACCGCCGGCGTGCTGCGCGAATACATCGCGTCGGCGGGCTTGTTGGTGACGCAGGGGCAGTACCTCGCCGCCGCGTCGCTGTCGCTCGACGGGGCCGAACTCGTCGGGCGATGCGTCTCGGAGCGCACCGAACAGGGCGTCACGCAGCGGTTGCGCAATGGGCTGAACCATCTGGAGAACCTGGAGACGGTCGCGGAGGGTGAGTCCGTTCCCGAGTCCGACGCCCTGGTCAAGCTGCGCGGTTTCACGGCCCACCCCAGCCTCGAACCGCCTGCGGGGTCGGAACTGCAGTTCTCCCACCGGACGTTCGAGTACCTTCTCGACCGCTTGGCGCTGGCCGTCGACCGCCTGTGGACGGACGCCGATGCGAGCGTCGTGCGCAAGTTCTCCGGCGCGAAGATCGCCCCGATGCGCACGGACGGGGAAAGCCGGTACGTCGAAAGTCTGCTCGCGCATCTCGACACGGGGGGCACGCCGGGCACGCGGATCCCATACGAGGAGAGTTGGCGGGTGCACTCCGCGACGGGGGTCGGTCGCTGACGCTGCGGATCGCCGGGAGCGGCCGCAGCGCCGGCGGGGCCCGTCAGCGATGCTCGGGGCGCGCTGCGGCCCGAGCCGACCGGATCGCACCCGCGCGGATTCGTTTCGGGCCCAGTTCCGGGAGCAGGGCGGTGACGTGTTCGGCTGCCAGGGGTGCCAGGAGTGTGTGGGCCGTGTGTTCCGGGTCGGGGGTCGTCGCGTCCAGCAGGATCGTCACGTGGCGGTGCCAGAAGCGGTACGCGCCGATGCGGTAGCGGGCGCCGGGGGAGGCGGTTTCCGACATGCGGATCAGGTCCAGGTGTTCCAGTAGGTAGTCGAGGTAGGCGTCGACGAACGCGGGGAGGCGTTCCGCCGCCGGGGCTCCCGGGCCCAGGGGTGGCGGGCCGTGCAGGATCGCCTCCTGCAAGACCCGCTCCCGGGCGTCCAGGAGCGCCGCGGCCAGGCCGGACTTGTCGCCGAAGCGGCGGAACAGCGTGCCCTTGCCGACTCCGGCCGCCGTTGCCACCTGGTCCATCGATACCGCTGCGACGCCGTGTTCGGCGAAGAGCCGTGCGGCGGCTTCCAGGACTGCGGCTCGGTTGCGGGCGGCGTCGGCGCGTTCCTTGGGGGGTGGGGTGCGGAGGAGGTCCAGGGGGATTGCAGAAGCGGACTGCGGTCCGTTAGCGTCTCTTGGCACAAGCGGACTATAGTCCGATTCTCTGTGAGGTGGAGGCACCGCCATGACCGCACTCATCACCCGGGACGAACTGCGCGCCGAGATCGCCGCCGGCACCGTGACCGTCGTCGACGCGCTCGGTGGGGAGTACTGGGCCAAGCAGCACCTGCCCGGCGCGCTCGCCCTGGTCCGGGACGAGGTCGACACCCTCGCCCCGACCCTCCTGCCCGACCGCGACGCGGCGATCGTCACGTACTGCTCGAACACCGCCTGCCCGAACAGCGGCCAAGTCGCCGACCGGCTGACGCGTCTGGGCTACACCAACATCCGCAAGTACGCCGAGGGCATCGAGGACTGGACCGCCGCGGGCCTCCCGACCGAATCGGCCTGATTCGGGCGGGGCGCGAAGAGGGAGGGCCGAGGCGAATCACCTCGGCCCTCCCTCGGTTCGATCCGACGTCGGCCTACTGCGGGGCGTCCGTCAGGTCGGTGATTCGGCCGCCGGCGAGGGGGACTTGGTACCAGACGTCGATGGTGGAGTCGCCGAAGTGTTCGGTGACGATCACCGTGGCGCTGCCTGCGCCGCTGCCTTCGTAGCGGACGTCGCGGCTCTGGGGGGTGTTCTGGGCGCGGAAGACGGGGTCGGCCCCGTGCTCCTCGGCCCACTGGTCCAGGCGGGCGTTGAGGTCGGGGGTGAGGAATTCGTTGCGGACCTCGGTCGGGTTCATGTTCGGGTTGGTGCCGTTGACGGCCGAGAGGTATTGGTCGTAGAAGGCGGTCACCTTCTCCACGACGCCGATCTGTCGGGTCTGGGTCACGCCGGGCGGGGAGCCCTCCGCGGCGAGTGCCGGAGCGGCGGCGCCGGCGGTGAGGAGGAGTCCGGCGGCCAGGGTGATGGCGGCCGTGCGGCGAATGTTGGTGGTCATGTCGACCTCCGCTTGCTTGGGGATGTGCCCTTGCATTGGTGGAGACGGCCAACCGATAGGGTGGGTTGCGATATTTTGCCCTACTTTGCCATTCGGGAATCGATTCGTTTTCTTCAGGTGCCGTCGGGTGTCCCGGCCAGCGCTTCCTCGGCGTCGTCCAGTACGGACTGCGGCAACCGGGTGTAGGAGAGCAACCGGCCGCCCGAATCGCGGATTCGGGTCGCCACCTCGCGGGCCCAGATGTTCTCCACGAACAGCACCACCACGAGCGAGTCGGGCGGCATGACCTGCCCGATCTGGTCGGCGTCCTCGTCCCCGGCCAGCCCCAACATCTCGCGCGCGGCCAACTCCGCCGCCATGTCGCGCAGCCCCTCGAACTCGCTGACCTCGTGGCTGCTCACCTCGCCCGCGATGTCCTTGACCACGATCATCGCGTCGATCAACCGCACGTCGCCGCGCTCCTCGACCGACTCGAACGCTTCCAGTACGGACGAGGTCAGCCGCTGGCCCGGAAAGCCCAACACGATGGCGTCGACAGGTCCCAACTCGGCCATGCTTCCTCGTCTCGGGGAGGGGGAGGGGAGGGAGGGGAAGGAATGTGCAGGGGATGTGCGGGGGCGGAGTGGGCGATCCGCCCACAACTTCGTTCCCGTTCCCGCTTCGCGCCCATTCATGTGTGGCCCGCCCGAGCCGGGCCGCGCGAGCCGCGCGACCGCCCGCCCGTCCGAGCGCCCACCCGGGCCGCCCGCCCGAGCCCCTTCCGGGCTCACCCCTCGTACGCGACCACCGATGCCTCCGGCTTCGGGGTGTCCGGGTGCTGCCATTGCCCTAGGTAGACGTTGCCCTTCGCCGACACCACCCGGGACGACACCGGCGCCGGCAGGACGACCTGCCAGGCCGGTTCGCCGGTCTTCTCCGTCAGCGCGAACAGGTGCGCGGCGTCGTCGCCACTCGCATTGCTCGACGTCGCGTCCATCGCGACGTATACCTTGCCGTCCGCCACGACCGGTGTCTCCAGCGCGCCGCAGGACGGCATTTCGCGCTTCCAGACGAGATTGCCGGTCTTCGCCTCCAGGGCGTGAACCGCGCCCTTGGCCACCGACGTGGCCGGCCCGTTCGTGGGCGGCGCGGTGCCCGAGGCGGTGGGCGGTACGCCGGCCTGCGCCTTGGAGGGGTGGCTCGCGACGTAGACGGTGTCGCCCACCCGGGTGATCCCGCTGACGTTGCGGGTCTCCATCTCGTACTTCCACACCTGTGCGCCGGTGAGCGGATCCACCGCCACCACACCCGACCGGGCCGTGTCGTCGGCCCCCTCGTAGACCAGGAACGCGGTGTCGCCGGCGAGCGTGAGACCGCCGGTGGCTCCGCCCTTGACCGGGATCGGGCCCCAGACCGCGGCGCCGGTGGTCGCGTCGCGGGCGTAGCGCTGCCAGGTGTACTGGCCGTTGCTCCGACCCGAGGTCACCAGCGCGAGCACCCGGTCGCCGGCCGGCACCACGTCGCGACCCCACGGGCAGTCCTTGAACGGGATCTCCCACTTGGGCGTACCGCTGCGGTCGTAGGCGCGGATCACCGCCGGGTTCGAGCTGTTCCGGGGCTCGGCGAACACATGGACCAGACCGTTGGCGAACACCGGCGTGGCCGGCAAACCGGTGTCCCTGGACATGTCCGCCTTCCACACCTCCCGGTGGGTGGTCGCGTCGATCGCGACGATCCGGCCGGGGCCGGTGGAGAACGAGTTCTCCTCGGCGACGCCCAGGTACAACAATTCGCCGTCCAGGGCCGCCGGCAGGTTGACCCAGCGGGCCGCGTACTCCAGGACCCAGCGTTGTTCGCCGTTGATCGGGTCGAACGCGTGCACGACGCAGGTCGAGGGCTGGGACGGCTCCGGGACCGATGCCGTGGTGTTCACCGTCCAGGAGACGACGAACACGTGCTTCTTCGTGGTCAGCGGCGCGGACACCGAACTGCCCGCGGTGGCTTTGCGCCAGACCTGTTTGCCGGACTCCGCGTCGATCGCGGTGACCTGGCCCTTGCCGCCGCCCACGCCTTCGGCGACGTGGTAGACGAGGTCGCCCTGCACGCTCAGTGCGCAACCGGCGGCGGCGCCGGCCGGATACGTCCACACCCGTTTGCCCGGATCCGCCTCGTCGCCCATCAACATCCAGCCGATGCCGCCACCCGCCGCGGCCACGGCGATGGCGCCGCCGCCGAACAGGAAGGTGCGGCGGGCCAACGCCCGCTTCCCGAGCGGCGGATCCGGGCTGCCGACGGTCGGCGGCAGGCTCGGCTGCGGCGGTGGCGCGCCAAGTCCGCCCGGCTCAACGGGCCCACCCGGCCCACCCGGCCCACCAAGCGCGCCCGATCCGCCCGTGCCGTTCGAACCGCCCGACGCCGGCCGGCTCGTCGCGGTGGATGCGCCGTCGTCCGTTCCGCCGACCGGGGTCCGAGCCGGCGGCTCCGGCATCTCGTTTGCCACCTCGACCGGCGCCGCCGGATCGTGCAGGTGGCGCCGCTCCAGCTCGGCCGCGAGCCCGGCCGGCAACCACGATGTGGTGGACGGCGGTTCGCCGCCGCCCAGACAACGCTCCAGCACGGCGATCGGCTCGGGTCGCCGGGTCGGCTCCTTGTCCAGGCACTCGGCGAGCAAGTTCCGGATGATGTCCGGTACTTCGTCCAGCGCCGGTTCGTCGCGCAGCACCCGCAACATCATCTGCAACCGCGGCACCGGCGGATCCCGATGGAACGGCCCGTGTCCGGTGGCCGCGTACACCAGTACCGAACCGAGCGAGAACACGTCGCTCGCCGGCCCGAGCGTGCGCCCGCCCGCCTGCTCCGGCGACATGAAGGCGGGCGATCCGACCACCCGTCCGGTTCCGGTCAGTCCCTGGCCGCCGTCGTCCACCGCACGGGAGATGCCGAAGTCGATCACCCGCAGCCGATCCCGGCCGAGCACGACGTTGGACGGCTTGAGGTCGCGATGGATCAGGCCCGCGCGGTGGATCGCCATCAACGCCTCGGCCAACTGAGCCCCCAGCACGCGCACCGCGCCCCAGGGCAGGGGACCGTACCGGGCGATCACCTCGGACAACGACAGCCCGGTCAGGTATTCGGTGGCCAGCCACGGCGGTTGCGCATCCGGGTCGGCCTCGGCGATCGGCGCGGTCCAGGCGCTGTCCACCCGCCGGGCGAGGTCTATCTCGCGCCGGAACCGGTCCCGGAAGCCGTGGTCGGTCGCGAACTCCGGACGCACGGTCTTGACCGCGACCCGAACCCCGCTCGGGGACGTGCCGAGGAAGACCTCGCCCATCCCGCCCTCACCCAGCCGGCCGCGCAGCCGATACGGCCCGAGCCGCGTCGGATCCCCGTCGCGCAGTGCTTCCATGACCACCGTTCCCCGTTCCGGTCGTTCAGGAGAGGCCACCTTAACCGCCGTCGGGGAACGGGAATCAGCTGCTTCCCCCTCGGAAATACTGTTGCCAGACCTGGGTTTGACGGGTCTCGGGATGATCGGGACCCAGTACCCGGGCGAAGTCGGCGACCAGCGGTCCGTACAGGGCCAGGGCCTCGCCACGATGGCCCGCGAGGCCGCGATTGACCGCGTGTCCCGCCCGGGCGACCAGCGATTCCAGGCAATCGGCGCCCAGGATCCGGATCGAGTCCAGGGCGAGCGCGCCGTACATCGCGGCGGCCCGGAGCGGGTCGCCGGATTCGCCGGTGAACCGGGCCTGGAAGCTGCGCGCGGTCAGGGTGCTCTCCGCCTCGGCGCCCAGCGCGTGCGTCATGTCCGCCGCGAGCTGGGTGAACAGCGCCACCGCGCGCGGTGGTTCGCCGCCCTCGCCGGTGAACCGGGCGTGACACAGCCGCATGTCCAGGGTGACCCAGTCGCCGGGGCCCAGGTGTTGCGCGGCGACCGGGATCAGGCCGGCCAACAATTGGGCGGCGCGCCGGGGATCGCCGTCCAGACCGACGAAGTGCGTATAGGCCCGGCGGATGTTGAGCGTGTCGCGGTCGGTGCTGCCGAGCACCCGACTCGCGACCTCGCCGAGCTGGTGGTAGAGCCGGACGGCCGCCGCGGGATCCTCGCGCATCCCCCACTCCCAGACCGCGCCCACCTGTTCGTTGATGCGGGCCCGCGAGGGATACGGCTCTTCGAGCGGACGAGGGGGCCGCACGATGCGGAAAGGCGAATCCATGCTCACCTCCGAAGATGTCGCATCCGAGTGTGCGACCTGTCCCCGGTCCACCGGTAGAGGTCCGTGCCGGTGCGTCCGTGTCCGTCCCCGACCGGCCGCGGTTCGTGGAATTCGGGTATTCGTACATCAGTTCGAGTTATCGTGTTCGAACGACGCGCCCGGAATTTCGATGCGGTTCGCTTCGAAATGCGCGGATAAAGACCTCAAATGGCGTCAGAAGCCGCACTGGGTACGCCCGTTCGAGGTCGGTTGGATGATCTGTCCGTTTATAGGCGCGTCGTTCGACGCACCAGGCCCGGCACTCGCATACAGTTCGGTCGAGTGGAGGATGACGAGATAGCCCGGACGGGGCCGGGACGAGCGGACGCGGAGGTGCCCATGGGCGCATTGCGCAAGGCCGGCTCGTGGCTCGGGATCGGTTCGGGGGACGTGGACGACGACCTGTACCGCACCGGCGCGGGTGCCTACGAGACCGGTACATACGACGCGGAAGACGACGACACGGGGTCGCGCTGGGTCTACGACGACGAGCCCGAGGAGTCGCGTTCGCGCGCCTTGGAGGGCAGCGTGGTGCCGGCGTCGGAGGTGTTCGCCGCGCGGGCAGCCGCCTCGGAGACGCCGGCTCGGCCGAGCACGCGGATCGCCGTCGTGCACCCGAAGAGCTACCACGAGGCACGGGCGATCGGTGAGTACTTCCGGCAGGACATTCCGGTCGTGATCGACCTGACGTCGATGGACGAGTCGGACGCCAAGCGGGTGGTCGACTTCGCCTCGGGGCTGACCTTCGGCCGCCGAGGTGCGATCGAGCGACTGGCGAAGCGGGTGTTCCTGCTGATGCCGGCCGACGCCCGCCTGCTGACGGGCGATCCGTCGCAGCAGAACCACGACGGGTTCTTCAACCAGGCATAGCACCGGGCTCGGGCGGTGCCGAGCACACGAGACTTCGTACGGACCCGGGCCGGGTGGCCCGGGTCCGTACGGCGTTCAGGGGGTGAGCCGGTCCAGGTCGGCGGGTGTGTCGATGTCGAACGGGTCGGCGATGTCCGCGCATTCGATCAGCCGGACCCGGGCGCGCTGGGCGGCGAGCAGGGTTCGGGCGCCGACGTCGCCTTCGGCGGTACGGGCCAATTCGGCCCACCACGCGCGGCCGAACAACACCGGATGGCCGCGCCGGCCGGTGTAGCCCGCCGCGATCAGGTCCTCGGGCCCGGCGGCCGCGGCGATCAGGCGCGCGACGGCCGCGGCGCCCACGCCGGGCATGTCCACCAGGGTGACCACGACCGCCTCGGCGTCGGTGGGCAGGGCGGCGATGCCGGCGGCGAGCGAGGAGCCCATGCCGCTCGCCCAGTCGTCGTTGCGGACCACGACGGCGCGGGCCAGGTCCGCCTCGGCCAGCACGGCGTCGGCCTCGGCGCCGAGCACCACGACGACCCGGTCACAACCGCCGCGCAACAACTCGCCGATGCCGAACTCGACCAACGGCCGCCCCCGATGCGGCAACCGGGCCTTGGCCCGCCCACCGAGCCGGCGCCCACCACCGGCAGCCAACAACAAACCGACCACAGGACCCACGCGACACTCCTTCTTCGCTGTCATTCGCCCGGGGGAGCGCCGGGCCGCGCCCATGAGGCGAGCCCTCCGCACAACGCGGGCGAGCCCTCCGCACGATGCGGGCACACACCCGCCCGACGCGAGCCGCCCGTCCGAGGCGACCCGCCCTCACGGCGCGGCCGACGCCCCGGACGGCAGGGTCAACTCCGCCACCGCCCCGCCCGATTCCGGATTGGCCAGCGTCAACGACGCGCCCAGTACCGCCGCCTGGCCCATCGCGATGGTCAACCCCAGCCCGTGCCCGCCCACCGCCCGGTCGTCCGTGCCCTTGCGAAACCTGCTGGGCCCCTCGCGGAGCAGCGTGGCCGGGAAACCCGGTCCCGCGTCCCGAACCCGGATGCGCGGCCCGTCCACCTCGACCACCACCGGCGCCAGCCCATGCTTGGTCGCGTTGGTCAGCAGGTTCGCCAGGATGCGTTCCAGCCGCCGGGGGTCGGTGATCACCACCTCTTCGTCCGCCACCCGCACCTCGGCCGCGGGCGCGATCGTGGCCACACGCCGGGCGGCGAACGCACCCAGCGCCACCTCGGTCAGATCCGCGCGCTGGGTCGCGGTGTCCAACCGGGCGACCTCCAGCACGTCCTCGACCAGCGAGCGCAGCGCCCGGACCCGATCCCGGACCAACTCGCCCGGTCGATCGGTGGGCAGCAGGTCGGCGGCGGCGCTCAACCCGGTCAGCGGGGTGCGCAACTCGTGCGCGATGTCGGCGGTGACCCGGCGCTCGGCGTCCAACCGGGCCTGCAGCGTGTCCGCCATCGCGTCCATCGCGGTGGCCAGTTCGGCGGCCTCGTCCCGATTGCTGCCGCCGATCGCCGCCCGGACCCGGATCGAGCGCTCGCCGGCCGCGACCCGCCGAGCCGCGTCCGCCGCCCGGCGCAGTCGGCGCGACAGCCGCGCCCCGATCAGCACGCCCGCCGCGGCGCCGCACACCACCACGCACACCGCGCCCAGCACCAGGACCCGGTCCAGCGAGGCCAGATCGCTGGTCCGGTCCCGATAGCTGGAGCGCAGCGACAACACGTGCCCGTCCACCCCGACCGCCGCCCAGATCCACCCGTCGGACAACTGGGTGGCCCGATCGCCGTCGCGCACCGCGACCCGCAGCGCCCCGGGCAGCGCGGGATCGTCCACCCGGCTGCCGAAGGTCGGCTGCCCGGTCCGGGCGAACTCGCGCAGGGCCAGGTCGATCCGGTCGACCTGGAGCTTGCGCGCCTCGTCCGCCTGCTTGTACGCGAACGCGAAGTGCACGGTCAGGCTCAGCGCGAGGGCGACCGCCACGCTGACCACCGTGACCACCGCGGAGATGCGCCAACGCAGGCTCACCCGGTCGACCCGGCCCGCAACTTGTAGCCGAAACCGCGCACCGTCTCGATCCGGTGCGCGCCGATCTTGTTGCGCAGCCGCTGTACGTGCACATCCACCACGCGTGTGTCCCCGCCCCACGCGTACTCCCACACGCCTTCGAGCAGGGTCTCCCGACCGAGCACCGTGCCCGGCGACTCGGCGAACCGCAACAGCAGCTTCATCTCGGTCGGCGTCAGGGCCAGCACCTTGCCGTTGCGGCGCACCTGCACGCCGTCGGGGTCGATCTCCAGGTCCCCGAAGCGCAGCGGTCCCGGGTCCTGGTCCGGACCCGCGGCGCGTTGCGCGCGGCGCAGCAGGGCCCGGATCCGGGCCAGCAGGACGACGGTGTCGAACGGCTTGGTGACGTAGTCGTCGGCGCCCGCCTCCAGCCCGACCACGATGTCGATCGGGTCGTCGCGGGCGGACACCATGATCACCGGGATCAGGCTCTCCGCGCGGATCCGCCGGCACAGGCTGATCCCGTTCATCAGCGGCAACATCACGTCCAGCAGGGCGAGGTCCGGCCCCTCGGCCCGGAACGCCGCGAGGCCCGCCTCGCCGTCGGCGGCGGTGCTCACCCGAAAGCCGTCGCGTTCCAGATTGAGCTGGGTCGCCTCGCGGATGACCTCGTCGTCCTCGACCAGGAGCACGTGCGGTTTGCTCACGACACAGCCTTTCCATCGACGTCCTCGACGAACTCCGAGCCGTCCCAGCGCAGTCCGACCCCGTGTTCGCCGAACGGGCAGACCGCGGGTTCGCTGCCCTGGTACACCGGCAGTTGCAGTACCAGCATCTGCTTGCCGATCTCGATCCGGCTGCCGGGCTCCTCGGAATCGAACACCCGCTCGGTGCGCCCGTCCTCGAAGAGCCGGTAGACGTACGCGGCCACGTCCCGGCGCACCGTGCAGGTCTCGGCACCGCACTGGAACACCGACACCACCGCGATGGGCACCGGCGGCCCGCTCGTTCCGGGCGCGTTCAGGTATTGCGCGACCACCGGATAGGACGTGCCGCAGGACGGCGTCAGGGCCGCCTTGACCTTGGCGTTCACCCCCGAGTCCTCGCGCAGGACGCGGACCGGGTCGATGCTCAGGCCGGCGCCGGAGGGGGCCGGGGCCAGGGGTATGCCGACCGGGTCCGGCTTGCCCGCGACCCGCACGCCGGAGTCCACCGCGCACCCGGTGATCAGGGCAAACAGCAATAGAACCAGCGGAACGCCACGTTTCACCGACATCCGACCGATCCTACCCGTCGGGCCCTGTTACACGATCTACGGATGACCGACGGCCACCCGCAACGACGACGCGGGCAACCGGATGGGCGGCGCCGATTAGCGTCGCCGTCATGACCTTCGCAGACGACTCCGGCACCCCGAGGAACGACGACCCCACGGGCCTGCTCGACACGCCCGAGAACCGCCGGAATCGCCCCCTGCGTCGCAGCGCGCTCCTCGCCGTGCCCCTGCTCGTCGCGGTCGCGATCACCGGCTTGGTCGCCGCCGACGCGGACACCCTGGGACAGAAGTCGCCGCAGGCGGCCGGGACCGCGCCGACGACGGCGCAGATAGCCGCGAAGCCGATTCCGCGACCGCTGCCGGAAAAGCCGCTCTATCGCATATCGACCCAGGACAAGGTCGCGTTCCTGACCATCGACGACGGGGCGTACAAGGACCCGGAGATGATTCGGGTGCTGCGCGAGGCGGGGATCCGGCCGACGCTGTTCCTGACCGATCAATACGCGAGGCAGGACGCGGAGTTCTTCCGGCGGATGCGCGACGAGACCGGCGGGGCGATCGAGAATCACACCCTGGACCACCCCAATCTCCAGGGCAAGTCGTACGACGTGCAAAAGAACCAGATCTGCAGCACGTCCGACGCCTACGAACGTGCCTTCGGCAAGCGCCCGACGCTGCTGCGCCCGCCGTACGGAAACCACGACGAGAACACGATGCGTGCGGCGGGCGATTGCGGCATCGAGCGCGTCGTGCATTGGAGCGCCGAGATCCGGAACGGCGAAATGCAATTCGCCGTCGGGGACCGGCTCCGGCCGGGCGACATCGTGCTGATGCACTTCCGCAAGGAATTCAAGGCGGACATCCGGTCCTTCGTCGATCGGACCCGGGCCGCCGGCCTCACCCCCGCGTTGTTGGAGGACTACCTGAAGTAGCGCCGCGCCACCGGCCGGCGGGCTCGCGTGCGAGTGTGGGCACAACGTGCCCGGGCGGGGGGCGCCACCGTGGAGGGGCTGTGCGATGCGGAGCGGGACGAGTGGGTCGAGTGGGGCACGTGCGTCGATACCGGGGGCGGCGGCCCAGGGGCCGCGACCGCCTCGCCCGCTGCCCGGGGCGCGATGGTGGGCGCTGCTCACGGTGCTCACGCTGGTCGTGGTCGCCGGTGATCACGTGCTCGGCTTCCGGGAGGTCCTGACGGGTCGCCAGTACGACGGGGACGACGGACCGCGATGGATCGTCGGGATCGCCGTCGCGGGCGTGCCGTTCCTGGCCTGGGTGGCCGCCGTGCGGTCCCGGGCCCTGTTCCGGCCGGGCGAACTCGCCCCGGAGCTGACCCGGTCCCCCGTCGCGCCCTGGCTGATCCCGTTCCACCAGTGCTGGGCCCCCTACGGCCTGATGCGGGCGATCGTCGCCGGCTGCGCGGGCGGGGCGCGGTTACGGGTCGTGCTGCGGGTGTGGTGGACGTTGTGGATCGGGATGTGGGCGGCCTGGTGGACCTCGGTCGGGATGGGCCTGTTCGCGGACTCCGACGGCCGCGGCGCCGACTCCTGGGTGATCGGCGCCGACGCGACCTTCCGCGCCGCGGCGGTGGCCGCCGCGGTCGCCGCGATCGTCCTGGTCCTCGCGCTGACCCGGGCCCAACACGCCCTTCGTGCGGAGCCCCCGGCCGACCGCACCTGGGCGGAACTGCGCCGGAACGGGCTCGACTTCACCACTCCCGCGGTCGTCGTCGTGTGTTGCCTCGGCGCCCTCCCGATGTGTTGGGTCGGCACGGTGTACGTGGCCACCGGCCCGCTCTCGGTCACGCTGTCCCACGACGAGTTCGTCGGCACCTGGCACGACGCGGGCGGCGGCCGGGTGAGCCTGACCGCCGACGGACGATTCGTCGCCAACGGCCTGCCCGGCCGGGACTGGCAGGAGAACCACCCGGAGCACCTGCCCGTGCCGATCGCCGAGCGCTGGTCGGGGGAGGGCCGTTGGACGTACGACGAGGGCACTCTGACGTTGACCACGCGGCCCGCCGCCGGCTCGCAATCCCCGCCGGCTCTGCCGGAGTTCTACCTGGATGGCCTTCGGCCCCGCGGCGCGCGCGCACACCCGCGGCTGATCACCGAGTTGGGCGACCCGGACCAGTCCATGCGCTACGAACTGCGCAAGGACTGAGGACCGCCACCGGCCCCCGCGCGGCCGGGCGGTGCGGAACGGCGAGAAGGGCCCGCCGGAAACCGGGGGGCCCTTCTCGGTGTTGCCGCTGTGCGCCGCCAGGGACTCGAACCCCGGACCCGCTGATTAAGAGTCAGCTGCTCTAACCAACTGAGCTAGCGGCGCTTGCTGCGAGAGAAATACTACCCGATGTTCGGGGGCGCTCTCACCCGGGTTTTCCGGCCGGAGCGCTCTCACCATCGGTGACGATCACGTTACGGGGACGGGTTCGCCGGGTGCGCTGCCCGGCGTTGGTGTGGCCGAGTACCGTGCTGCTTGTACGTCGTCGCGACCCATACCGTCGGGCCGGTCGTGTTCGCGGGGGAGACGCCATGTCGGATGCCGGGGCGGTACGGGCATTCCGGTCGGCCACGCATCGGGAGGACGGGGTGGAGCCTCGACTCGTCGCGATGCGGGACTTTCTGGCCAACGCCTCCGATGCCGAGGTGGCCCGCAACCGGGGACTGATCGAGAGTCAGATCGAGGCGGTCGCCGCCCAGCAGCCGCAGACCGCCGCGCGCATGCTCGCGGACGTGCTCGCACGCGACCCGCAGGGTCGGTACGCACGCGCGGTGGACGCGGTACTGCGCTGGTGGGTGGTGCAGCCGGGCAACGGCTTCGCCGAGACGTGGGGCACCCTGGAGCGGGCCTTGGCGGACGGGCCGCGCCCGCTGGAACGCGCGCTGCTGGAGGTGCTCGGCGGACTGGACCCGCGCGCGCCGGTCCGGCATTGGCGGGTGGCCGCCACCACGCGCGTGCTGGAATGCCTGGAGGAGCGCTTCGAGCAGCCCTGCCGACACCCCGAGCACGACCTGTGGCGGCTGTTGCCGGTGGTGGCGCCGCCGGGGGCGCCGACCGGGCGCGGCGACTGGGTGTGTGTGCTGGGCGATCGGGCGGCGGCACGCGGTGCGGAGGCCGAGGCCCGGACCTGCTACCGGCTCGCCTTCGAACAGGGGTGCGCCGCGGCGGCCCCGCGGCTGGCCCATCGGCTCGCCGTCGAGGGGCATCGCGAGTTGGCCGGCGGCGACCCGGGTCGGGCGGTCCGGTTCCTGTACGAGGCGGCGATGCTGGATCCGGACCACGCGGAGTACGGCGAACTGCATCGGGCCGCCGTCGCGGCTCGGGACGGCCGCCCGGCCGCCGGCACCCGGCCCGGCTCGGCGGCGGCCCTGGTGTCGGCGGCGGCGGAGCTGCTGGAACGCGGCGACGACATGGGTGCGGTCCGACTGCTGCGGCGCGGTCTGCGCGAGGCCGAGGACGCCGCGGGGCCGCAGCCGGACAGCTGGCCCGTGCGCCTGTTGCTGGGCGCGTTGGAGGACCACGACGCGATGGTGGCCGGCGCCGCCCGCGACCTGTTCGAGCGGCACGGCGCGGCCTGGGCCCGGCGCACGCCGCTGGGGCCCGGCCTGGTGCTGCATCGGGTCACCCGGGTCGACCCCGAACTGGCCGCCGCGTTGGTGGAGTCGTTGCCGGCGGAGCTGCGCGCCGGGCGACTCGGCCGGGCCGTCTCGACGGCGGCCGCGTACCGAATACTGGCCTCGGGTGTACGCGCCCTGGGCGCGGGCAGGCCGGAGGTGGCCCGGGCC
This sequence comes from Embleya sp. NPDC005971, assembly GCF_040629175.1. Taxonomy (NCBI): domain Bacteria; kingdom Bacillati; phylum Actinomycetota; class Actinomycetes; order Kitasatosporales; family Streptomycetaceae; genus Embleya; species Embleya sp. NPDC005971. The sequence continues at coordinate 138,658 of NZ_JBEXUX010000005.1, forward strand.
CGGGCGGACCTGGCCGAGCGACTGCTCGACGGCGACGAGGCGTGAACGGCGCGACGTGACCGGCACGGTGTGCGCGGCGCGACGTGGACGGCGGGCGAGGCGAGCGAGGCGGGGGAGACGACGTGGACACGGACATCCTGGGGGTGCCGGAGCAGGTGTTCGACAGTGCGCTGCTCGCGGCCACCCGCCGATTCGCCGGCGCCGCCGCGGTGGCGCGTGAACTGGGCGCGGACACCGTCGAGGTCGCGCACACGCTGATCGCGCTGGCCCGGATCGACGGCGGGCGCACGGCGGGCCTGTTCGATCGGCAGGGCATTCCGCCCGACGTGCTCGCGGCCGGCCTGCTCGGTGGCGGGGCCGCCGACCGAGCCGACGCGGCGCCGGGTCGCGAGGACCGGCCGGCCGGGCTGCTGGGCGGGCTGCCGGTCACCGGCGATCTGCGGCTCGCCTTCACGGCCGCGGCCGACGCCGGATACGTCGACGAACGGGCGCTGCTCGCCGAGCTGTTGCCGCGCCTGGAAGCGGGCGCGGTGGACCTGCTCGTCGGCTACGGCCGGGTCGACCTGGCCGCCTGGCAGGCCGAGGTGGCCGCGCCGCGCTCGGCGGTCGAGGTGCTGCGGGCCGACGGGTCGATCGATCCCGCCCCATTCGGCCCGGGAGCCCGCCGGGTGCTGGCGATCATGGCCACCGAGGCGGCCGGCCTCGGGCACGAACGTTGCGGTATCGCGCTGCTGCTGCACGCGCTCGCCGCCACCCCGGGCGGCCTGCTCGAACAGGCGTTCCTGTTCCTGCGGCGCGACGTGCGGGCACTGCGCGAACAGACCATCGCGCTCACCGGCACCCGGGGCCGCGGCGCGCCGGGCACCGGGCCCGCCGGGCCGGACGAGTCGCTGCGCTCGACCCTGCGCCGGGCGGCGGCCTTCGCCGCGATCCGCGCCGAACCGGGCGGCGATCCGGACAAGGGCGAGCCGATCACCGAACGCGACCTGCTCGCCGCGCTGCTGGACACCCCCAGCGGGCTGGCGGCCGGTTTCTTTCGCGACATCGGCCTGGACCTGGACCGGCTGCGCCGCTTCGCGGACACCTACTACCGCGAACCCGCCGAGCCCGAGCCGACCCGGGTCGCCGAACCGCTGTCCCCCGAGGAGGCGGTGCGCCGGGTCCGCTCCCGGCTGATCGGCCAGGAGAGCGTGGTCGAGCGACTGGCCTTCCACATCGAGCTGATCAAGCGCTCGCTGAGCCGCGGCTTCCGCCCGGACGACCGGCCACGCGCGGCCCTGTTGTTGTGCGGCCCCAGCGGGTCGGGCAAGACGATGACCGCGCGGCTGCTCGCCCAGGTCGTCTACGGCTCGGAGGAGGACGTCCTGGTCTTCGAGATGGGGCAGTTCAGCGCGCGCGAGTCGATCAACAACTTCATCGGCGCACCGCCCGGCTACGTCGGCTTCGGCGAGGGCAAGTTGACCAACGGACTGCGCGACAACCCGCGCCGGGTCTTCCTGTTCGACGAGGTGGAGAAGGCCGACGCCCGGGTCCTGGACGCGCTGCTGCGGCTGCTCGACGAGGGTCGGATCAGCGATCCGGCCGGCCCCGTCCGCGAGGCGCACGACGCGGTGGTCGTCCTGACCACCAACCTGGGCGCGACGCACTCGGCGGCCGAGGCGGTCGAGGACGACGTGGACAGCGTGGACAACCTGATCGGTTCGATCCTGGCCGAGGGCTCCACCGGCAACACGGCCGCGAGTGCCCGCCTGCGCCGCACCATGGAGGGGTTCTTCCGGCCCGAGTTCCTCAACCGCGTGGACGAGGTGATCCTGTACTCGCCGTTCGGCCCCACCGAATTGCGCGGCATCGCCGAGAACGGCCTGGCCCGGCTCGCCGCCCGGCTGCGCGAGCAGATCGGCGTCGACCTGCGCTGGAGCGACGAGGCCGCCGCCCACATCGCCACCGTGGCCTGGCGCGGCCGACCCGAGGAGGCCGCCCGCGGGGTCAACCGCTGCGTCAACGCGGTGGTGCCGGGCGTCCTGCGGCTGCTCGACGAGCGCGACGCGGCCGGTCGGCCGATCGGCTCGGTCCGGGTCGAGGTCGCGGCGGACACGCTCGTGGTGGGGAGCGGCGATGACTGACCGGGCGACGCTGCGCGCGTTCGCCGCCCGGCTGCGCGCCCACGGGGTCGGCGAGGACGCGGTGGACGGCGACGCCTACGCCGGCCTGGGCAGCGGCGGCGACGCGCAACCGTGGAGCGCGCGGGCCGAGGAACTGTGGACGAGCGGCGGCGGCTCGTGGCGCACCCACCACCTCGCGGTGGCGCTGCACGCGCGGGCCTACGACCTGGAGGCGGCCGGTGATCCCGAGGGGGCGTTCCCGTACTGGAAACGGGGGTTGGCGCACTGGGCCGAGCTCTACCACGACAGCGCGTTCTGGGACCGGATGCACGAGCACCTGGAGGCGGTCGGCGGGACCGAGGTGCCGGCGGCGATCGTGCAGGAGGTACGCGAGCGGTTGCCCCGCGACCTGCTCGCGCCGCACCTGACCCTGGCCGCCGAACACCGGGTGCCCGATCCGCTGCGCGCCCGCTCGCACATGGACCTGATCCGCGAGTCCGGCTTCCCGCGCTCGGCCGTCCTGGGTGCCCGGGCCGACCTGGTCCGCGAGGTGCTGGCCGAGGCGTCGCGCGACGTGGAGGAGGGCCGCTTCGACGAGGTGGTCGAACTGCTCGCCTCGTGGCTCGCGGTGGACCCGGGCAACCTCGGGCTGGCCCGGACCCTGCTCTACGCGGCCCGGCGGCACATCGAGATCGTGGTGGCCGCGCCGGGCTGGGCCCGAAAGATCGAACCGCTGGTCGAGCGGGTGGCCCGGCTGGTGCTGCCGGCCTGGGACGAGATCGGCACGCCCGAGGGCTCGTTCGCGGTCGAGCTGGCCCGCAACGAGTACTGGCGCGGGATCGTGGTGCGCGAGCTGGAATCCGGTCCGGCGACCGAACCCGCCGCACTGGAACAGGCCACCCTGCGTTCGGGCCGGCACCTGCTGCGCGCGCTCGAACTCGACCGCGACCTCGCGGTCAAGAACATGTATCGCGACGTGGAACAACTCGCCGCCGAGGAATGGGCCCTGGCCGCCACCGCCCGACAACGCCAGGGCCTGCCGGACGGCCACGTCCGGGACGCGCTGCGCCGGGCGCTGGCGATGTCCGAGCCGGGGTCGTGGGGTCGACTGTTCATGGCGCGGGTGCTGATCAACCTGCACACCGTGCGACCGGACGACCTGGCCACCGCCCGCCGGTTGGCGGACGAGGTGGCCGCCGATCCGGAGGCGAACCAGCCCGACGTCGTCAACGCGCTCCGCGGGGTCGTGCTGTCCCTGGCGTCGGCGCGCGGGTCCGAATGGAGTTGAGCGCGATGAGCGGCACCGCGAACGAGAGCGCCCGGGAGAACCCCTGGGCCTGGCAGGCGGGACGAAATCCCTACCGGGGCACGGTCTTTCAGATCCTGGACCTGGATCCGGAGCTGGCCGGACGGGCGGCGATCAAGGCCCGGGTGCGCAAGCGCAGACAGCGGATCGCCCGCAGCGCGGACCGCTTCCCCGTGCATGGACGGGTATTGAGCGCGGCCGAGGTCAACGCGGCGGAGGAGACGCTGGCCGACCCGGCCGGCCGGCTGCTCGCCGAATTGCTCACCCATCGGCCCGAGCGACCCGGACCGGATCCGGCCGAGCTGGCCGAGGAGTTCGCCGAGACCGACCCGCCGGAGTCGAGTGGCCCGGCCAGAATCGGGATCGACCGACGCGTGCTCGCGGGCCTGGTGCCGGCGCCCGCGCCGCGTGAGTTCGTACCGTTGTGGACGGAAGAAGGGGCGCACTGATGGCAGCGACACCCGAGCGGGGCTCGGTCGCGGCGGACCCACCGGCGGATCGCGCGAACGCCACGGCCGACCCCGCGGCCGACCCGATGGCGATCACCGAGACCGAACGGCCGGTCCCCGAGCGCCCGTTGGACCCGCCGTTCGCGCTCGTGTACGACGCGGTGCGGGGGGCGGCGCGCGAACGCGAGGCGGGCCGCGAGGAGATGCGCAAACGGTTGGAGTCGACCCACGAGCGGTACACCGGCCTGGCGGCGGACGCCGCGGTCGCGCTGCACGAGCTGCGTGGCAGCCTGGAGGGCGAGCCGGTGCCGGGCATTCTCGCCTCGATCGCCCGGCGGTTCGCCACCGCGCTGGACCGGGCCGGGGTGCGATTCGACGACCCGGTGGGCGAGCCGTACGCGGCGGTGGGCCGTCGGGTGGACGTCGCGCACGCGCCCGACAGCGGTGACGAGGGCGCGATGATCGTGACCAAGACGCTGCGGCCGGGCGTACTCCTGGACGACGGCGAGGTGATCCGGCGTGCCCAGGTCGTCCTGGGCTTCGTGCCGACGCCGGCTCGGCGCGAGGACGCGGCGCACGCGCGCGGTGCCGCCGAGCACCCGGTCGACGTGTCCGACCCGACGGCGGCCGAGCCGACCCCGCCGCATCCCGATGCCACGAGCGACCCGAGCGACCCGAGCGACCCGAGTGACGTGAACGACGCGAACGCGAACGACGAAGGCGGTACCACCAGATGAGCATCGTGGTCGGCATCGACCTGGGCACGACCAACTCGTGCATCGCCATACCGGCCGACGCCGAGATCCCCGGGAAGGAGGAGTTGATCGCGGCCCGCCGGTTGCGCCCGGTCGGCGACTCGCTGATCGTGGCCAATCCGGACCGCTCGCCGACCACGCCGTCGGCGGTGTGGATCGACCCGAGCGGCCGGGCGATCGTTGGTCAGTTGGCCAAGAACAAGGCCCGACTGCCGGGCGCGCCGCCCGCGATGTTCTTCAAGCGCAACATGGGCACCGACCGGGTGGTCACCGCCGGCCACGCCCGGCTGACCCCGCTGGAGGCGTCCACGCACATCCTGCGTCACCTCAAGCAGGTGGCCGAGGAGACCCTGGGCGTGCCGGTGGAGCGCGCCATCGTGACCGTGCCGGCGTTCTTCGAGACCCGGGCGAAGAACGAGACCACGCGGGCCGGGCAGGCGGCCGGCCTGGAGGTGGTCGAGACGCTGATCGAGCCGGTGGCCGCGGCCCTCGCCTACACCCACGAGCGGGCCCGCGAGCTGACCGAGCCGCAGACGTTCCTGGTCTACGACCTCGGCGGCGGCACGTTCGACACCTCGGTGGTCACCTGGGACCCCGAAGTGGGCTTCGAGAACCGCTCGTTCAGTGGCGACCGCTATCTGGGCGGGTTCGATTTCGACCGTCGGATCGTGTCCTGGATCGCGGCCCAACTGCCCGAGTACGACCTGGCGATCGACACCGAGGACCCCGCCGACGGAAAGGTCGAGGCGCAACTGCTCTCGGTCGCCGAGGGGGCCAAGCACGACCTGTCCCGCTATCCCGAGACCGAGATCGTCAGCCAGTACTGCGAGGACCGGCGCGGCACCCCGATGAACATCGGACTGCCGATTCGCCGCGAGGAGTTCGAGGAGATGATCGCGGACCGGATCCGCGGCACGCTGGACGACTGCGACCGGGCGCTGTTGCGGGCCGGGATGACCGCCGCCGACCTGGACGAGATCGTGATGGTCGGCGGTTCGTCCCGGATCCCGCTGGTGGCCACGATGCTCACCGAACACTTCGGGCGCGGGCCCCGGTTGCTCAACCCCGACCTGTGCGTGGCGTTGGGCGCGGCGCTCAAAGCCGCGAACGTGCCCAGCCGCAGCGGACACCTGGAGCTGGACCGGCCCGAGGCGCTGCCGCCGGAGACCGACATCGGCGGTCGGGTGCTGGCCGGGCCGCAACTGGCCTCGCCCGCGGGCGCGCAGATCCTGCTCGGTTCGCACGACGGGCGGGTGCAGCTGAGCGAGACCGCCGACGCCGAGGGCCGATTCCTGTTCGCCGACGTGCCGTTGCGCGAAGGGGAGAACGGCTTCACGGTGCAGGTGATGGTGAACGGGCGGGAGATCGAGGCCCGGCAACTGCTGATCGAATCCGACGGCAAGCCGCGTTCCGACGCGACCGGCGACGTCCTCGCACACGACTTCTCGGTCGAGTTGGTGGACGGTCTGCATGTGGTGGTCCGGGCCGGGACGATGGTGCCCTACCGCACCGATTTCCGGTTGGAGACCGCGTCCCAGGGGTCCAGCCTGCGGGTCGGCCTGGTCGAGGGTCTGGTACCGATCGGCGAGGTCTCGATCCGGGACCTGCCCACGGACGTGCCGGTCGGCTCGACCGTCGAGGTGACGCTCGAATTCGAGGCGGGCTGGAGCATCCGGGCCGAGGCGCGGCTGCCGCAGGTCGGTGCGGAGGGCAGTGCGGTGATCGACATCCCGCGTCGGGAGATCCCGGGTTGGCCGGAACTGGCCGAACGACACCGCCAGGTGCTGACCGGCTGGGCCGAGAAGCGGGACGCGATCCCGGCTGCCGACGCGATCCGGGTCGGGCCGGCGCTGGACCGGCTGCTCGCCGAGATCGCCGAGCTGGTCCGGGACCGGATCGACCCGGGCAAGACGCACCACAAGATCCTGGAGGCGGAGACCCTGGTCCAGGGCCTGCGGGTGGCCACCACGGCGGGCAGCGCGCTGAACCCGGCGATCGGCGAGTTCGAGGACAACCTGGCCTTCCTGGCCCGGCTGGCCGACCGACTGGTCGATCACGACCCGGTCGAGGCGGAGCGTTTCCGCGGTGCGATCCCCGGCCTGCGGGCGACGGGGCGGGCCGCGTACGCGGCGGGCAACAAGATGGACTGGCACCTGGCCAACGAGGCGGTGCGGGACCGGATCAACGCGGCCGAGCGCATGTTGCACGGCGGCCGTTCACCGCAGCAGTTCACCGCCGCCGAGTTCCAGGTCGCGGTGCTCCAGGAGGTCGAGTACCTGCGCCGCTCGATCCAGGAGATGGACCAGGCGTCCGCCGGCCGCCATCGCGCGGACGCGGACGGTTACCTGCGCGAACTGGACACCATCGCCGAAGACGCGGCCGAGGTGGACGTACGCGACGAGGCGGCGGGCAATCGCCGACTCGTGGAGATCTATCGAGGTCGGATCATGCCGCTGCGGGCCCGCGCGGACCGCTGGATGGAACAGATCCGGGAGGGCTCCCCGCACATCGGGCTGCGGCTCCCGAAGAGCTCCCTGGAGAAATGACATGGCGTTCGCGATCACCTGTCCCCTGTGCCGCCGCCGGATCGCCGACCTGACCGAGCGCTGTCCGGCGTGCGGTGGCGATCTGGGCGCGCTCGCGGGCCTCGTCGAGTTGGCCGACCGGCACTTCAACGACGCGGTGCGAGCGGCGCGTGCGCGCCGGTGGAACACCGCCGCCGAACACCTGGCGGTCACCCTCGCCCTGAACCCGGCCGACGCCGAGGCGCGCGGATTGCTCACCAAGGTCCGCTACCACCAGGACCCGAAAACCCTCCCGAACCGCCTGTGGCACAAGGCCCGCACCCACCTGCCCTACGGCGAACGCCTCCCGGTCTCGCTCCCCCGCGAAGCCGAGCTGCGTCGCCTCCTGGACGAGGCGGGCCGACGGCTGGCGACGGCACGAAAGTCGGGCTGACCACGGACCACGAACGCGGCCGACGCCGGTGCTCGGCCGTGGTCGGCTCCTGCGCGCGAACGCCGGCCGGGCACGAATTCGGCCCGGTCGGCGTTCGCGGCCGGCCGCCCTACGCCGCGGGCTTCAGCACTCGGCTGCTGTTCCCGTCCACGCCCACCGGAACGTCACCGTTGATGGTGACCCGGTGCAACAGCCGTCGCGTGGCGCCGAAGTCGCCGATCACCCGGTGCTGGGTGGCCCGGTTGTCCCAGATCGCCACGTCGCCCGTGCGCCACTGCCACCGCACGGTGTTCTCCACCCGGGTGACGCGGTTCTGGAACAGCTCGATCAGCGCGGTCGAGTCCTCGGCCTCGAAGCCGACCAGTCGACGTACGAACGCCCCGACGAGCAACGCGCGTTCGCCGGTGATCGGGTGCACTCGCACGAGCGGGTGCTCGGTCTCGTACACGGTCGACTCGAACAGCTCGCGATAGTCCTTCTGCGCCTCGGAGTAGCGGTCCGGATCGGCCGCCGCGTAGTCGTACCGGTTGCTGTGCACCGCACGCAGCGAGTCGGCGAACGCCTGCAGCGGCGCGGGCAGATCCCGGTACGCGGTCGCGGTGTTGGCCCACAGCGTGTCGCCGCCCACATCGGGCAGCCGCACCGCGCGCAGGATGGACGCGAGCGGATACGCGGGCACGAACGTGACGTCGGTGTGCCAACGGTCGGCGACCACCCCGTGGTCGCTGTCGATCGGCACGATCAGGTCGCCCTCGGCGGACGCGGTCGGATGCCCGATCGGCTCGCCGAGCAACCGGCCGAACGCGAGCTGACCCGCGTCGTCCAGGTGGTCCTGGCCGCGGAAGAAGATCACCTTGTGCCGGTGCAATGCGCCGCGGATGGTGTCCACGGTGATCGCGTCGAGGTCGCCGCCCAGGCGAACTCCCTCGACTACGGCCCCTATTCGGGCGGAGACGGGCGATACGGCGATGGTGGTGGCAGTCATGAGTGCGGTGTCCCTTTCGACCTTCAGATGGAGGAAGACGTCATCCGAAGCGGGCGCACGCGGCCGCGGACCGCCGAGCGGATCGGCGATCGAGCATGGTGACGGTCCGTCGACCACGGGTGTGGCGAAGGTGACGAACCGGGGCCGGCGTACGCCCTAGCGACAGCGCGTGCCGGGCGGGACGGGCAGGTGGGTGATCCGGTGTCGACGAATCACGCACGCGACGACATGACCGGCGATGCCGGCCGTCCGCGTAGTCCCCGTGATCCCCACGGCATGGATTCTGGCCACACACCCCCGCGCCGGTCAACCGTTTACCAGCACGCGGACCCCGCCCACCGGGCCCGGGCAGGTATCGCCACGCCCGCATCGCGCATCGTCGGGACGCGTATCGCTCGGGGCGATGTCACAACATGTGGTCGGCCGTCAGGAGGATGGCGTGCAGGTCGATGGCGGCGTCCCAGGTGGCCCAGGTGGAGAGGGCGGCGCCGCCGAGGGCGATCAGGGTGGCGGCGCCGGGGCGACTCCACGGGGTGGGCCAGCGGTCGGCCGGGGTCGGCGCGAGCAGGGCGGCCACCCGACGCGGGACCGGGCCGCCGGTCGCGGCCATCGCCCCGCGCGGTGTGACCGGGCCGGCCAGCGCGGCCTTGCCCACGGCGCGCGCCACCACCCGACGATCGCCCACCACACGCGCGGCGGCCTCGTCCGCGCAGCGCTCCAGCGCGTACGCGATCGCCGTGCGCATCGGCCGCAACAGCGGATGCGCGCACATCGCCAGTGTCGCCACCAGCAGCACCCGATCGTGCCGGCCGCTCAGATGGGCCCGCTCGTGGGCCAGCAGCGCCCGTCGCTCGTCCGCGTCCAGTCGGGCCAGCATCGACGCCGAGACCACGATCCGAGGTCGGCGGCCCGGCAGCGCGAACGCGGTCGGCGGGCCGGTCGGCAGCACGGTCAACTCGGTGTCGCCGGCCGTCGCGACCCCCGCGCGCAATGCCGCGAGCGCGCGCCGCCGCCGGTGCGACACGATCGCGACGCACACCAGGGCCGAGGCCAGCGCCGCGCCCGCCAACGAGCCGATCACCTGCACATTGGGGATCGAGGCCCGCACCTGCGGGTCCGACCAGTGGTCCGGCAGCGGTACCCCCGGGAGCTGCGCCGTGCCCACCACGGTCAGCAGACCCAGGCTGATGGTCGCGCACAGCGCCAACACGCAGGTCAGCGCCGTGAGCAGGACCACCACGCGGCGCGGCGCGAGGTGGTCGGCCGCGAGCCGGGCCACGGGAACCGAGGTTATCGGCAGCAGCAGGGGCAGGTAGACGATCCAACGCACGCGACTACGACCCGCCCTCTTCCAACAGCCGGCGCAGCAGCGCCTCGTCGTCGGTGGACAGGTCGGAGACGAACCGCGCGAGCACCGCCTGCCGGTCGCCCTCCTTGTCCAGCACCTGCCGCATCCGTCGCGCGGCGAGCCCGGCCTCGTCGTACACGGGCGCGTACACGTACGAGCGGCCCGACCGGGCGCGTTGGAGCACACCCTTGTCGTGCAGGCGGGACAGGATGGTCACCACCGTCGTGTAGGCCAGCTCACCGGACAACTGCTCCTGGACCGCGCCCGCGCCCATCGCCGTCGGCGACGTCCACAGCAGCGACAGGATCTCGGACTCCAACTCGCCGGGGCCACGCCGCGCGGACGGTCCGCCTGCTCTGCTTTCGGTCATTTCGGCCTCCGGTGGATGGGCACAACGCCCCGGCAGCCTAAACGGTGGTGTTCCGGGATCGGCGGCGCACACCCCTCCCACCGGCTCGCGGCGACGCCGGGGGCGCGCAGCCGAGCCGGCGTCAGGCCGCGCTGACCAGTGGCTTTCGCGGACCCGCGGTCGGGGCGCTCCCGGTCGGCGCGGCGGCGCGCTCCACCCGGATCGCACAGCCCTCCGCGCGCAGGGCGGCGACCAGCACATCGTGCCGCCGACCGCGCGCCGGCGCCGCGCCGGCCGGAAGCAGTACGGCCACCCGCCGCTCCGGCAACCCCCGCACGAAGGTGGCCAACGCCTCGACGAGCCGATCACGCTCGTCGTGGACCACGCTCAACGGCGCATCCACACCGGACGCGTCCCAGGCGGCCACCAGTTCGTCCCGCGCGGCCCGCTCGCCGGCCCGGGTGACATGCACGGCGATCGCCCGACCGGCCATCGCCCGAGCGGCGGACAGCGCGGCGACGGCGGCGACGTCCATCCGGGCGATCGGCACCACGACGGCCTGTGGATCGCCCTCGACTCGGCGGGCGTCGGCCCGGCGGATCGAGGCGGTGCGGCGGATTCCGGTGACCCGACGAATCGTGGCGAACATGGCGGCCTCCTTTCGACCGCTTTCAAGCCTCGCCCCGAATCGGGCCGCACGGCCCCCTGTTGACGCGCTCTTGGCGTTCGTCCCACCGATCCGAGCGCGTCCCTTACCCGGGCCACCCGCCGGCGCCCGGCACGTACGGGCTCAGCGACCAGGTGTTGTCACCGCCCCACACCAGGTGTTCGACCACCGCGACCCGGGCACCGGTGTCGGTCCGCACGGCGGTCAACACGATCCGATACACGCCGTAGAACTGCTGCTCCCGAGAAAACCTCAGGTCGGTCCACCCCTGACCGCCGAACACCGCGACGCGTACCGCCGCGTCGGTACGCGCCTCGCGCGAATGCAGCCTGCCGCGCAGGCCGTCCGTGTCCCGCGCGTTGAGCAGCCGGACGTACCGCCGCAGATACGCATCGATGGCACCCTCGTCGGGCTCCCGTCGCGGATCGTGCAGGCACGTGACCAGGGCGATGAACGCGATGAGCAGACCGAGCGTGACCGAGACGGCCCGCCGGGTCGAACGCGGCGAGAGGGGAAGCACATCCGATCGTGGGTGCACGTGGACTCCAAGGCCGGCGGCTTCGTGCGGAGCAACGCCCGAGCCGATGCCGCCCGGGCCTTCCCCGATGGGCACGCACGACCGGCGCCGGACGGTTCCCTTCCGCATCCGAGCGCCGGTCCCGCTCCGGGGCCGGAGCCGGTGTCCAGGGCGGGTCGTCGATCTCCCGGGTCGATACGGCTAGGCGGCCCTCGGGACGCCGGGCTGCCGAGCAGGAGGCGCGTTCCGGCCGACCACTCGTCCGCCGCGGATCAGGATGCGGTCCCGGGAGCGGGTGCGCAGGGCCTCGGTGAGGGAGGAGGCGCGGATCGCGAACAGGTCGGCCGCGGCGCCCGGTTCGAGGCCGCCGGGAGCCAGGCCCAGCACGCTTCGGGCGTGCTCGGACACCGCGGCCCACGCCTGGGCGGGCGGCAACCCGGTGGCGGCTGCCGTGGCCAACGGGTCGGCCAGGCCCATCGGATGGCCCGCGGTGCGCAGGTGGTCGCCGCCGGCCGCGACGGTGACGCCCGCCGCGACCAGTTCGCGGATCGGCAGTCCGCCGCCACGCTCCGACGGCAGCGCCACGACCCGCATGCCGGAGGCCGCGATCGTCTCGGCGACCCGCCCGAGGGCGGACGGCGCGAGCCGGTTCAGGCCGGCCAGGTGACCGGCCGTCACCGGTCGGTCGAAGCCCGACGCGCGCAGCAGTCGGGCCAGGTCGCCGACCGCGAGCAGCCGAGGGTCGAAGCCGTCGTCCAGGTGCAGGTCCAGCGCGACCCCGGCCCGGTCCGCGAGGCGCAACAGCCGACGGGTCTCCTGCCGGCAGTCCGGCGCGTACCCGGGTCGCCCGCCGAGCGCCGTCGCGCCCGCGCCCACCGCGTCCACGATGGTGCGGTCCGTCGTCCCCGGCACCGGGAGCGCGACGATCTGCAGGTCGAGCACCCGATCGAACTCGGCGCGCAGTTCGGCCATCACCTCCACCGCGCGCAGGGGTGTACGGCCCTCGCCGATGTCCAGATGCGTGCGCACCGCGCTCACCCCGTGCCCGGCCAGCGTGCGCAACGCCGCGCATGAGCGCCGCCGCAGGTCGCCGGGGTGATAGCGGGCGGGCCGGAGCAGCCAGGATCGCCACGCGCCGTCGCGCCCGTCCGGATCCGAGCCCACCGGCTGCCAGGTCGGCGCACGATCGAGATGGACGTGCGGCTCGGCGGGGGCCGGCAGCAGCAGGTAGCCGGTCAGGTCCGGGCCGGCGCAGGCTTCCCGGCTCAGCCGACCCGGCTCGCGCACCAGGCCGATCCGACCGTTGCGCAGCACCACGTCGCGCCTGCGTCCGTCCGGCAGCGTGGCACCGAACAAGGTGATCCTGTCGCTCATCGCTACCCCCTGGACTCGAATCCGCGCGGATCGGCTGCGTCCGTCGCGGGCCGCGCACCGCATCCTCGTGTCGCTCGCCCCACTGTGGCCCGGGGCTGTTGCGTCGGCGTTTCGACGTCGTTACGGAGCACCCCGAGTGGGCGAAACGGGTACGTAACGCGACCGACGCCGACCGGCAACGGCACACCCGTACAACCGTTTCCATGACCATCACCGAGGCGCCCCCCGTCGCCGTACCGGGCCCCGGGCGGCACCCGCGACACCTGCCGTCCCGGCCCGGCACCGTGTTGTGGGGTTGGCTGCCCGGCGCCCGGGACCGGCCCGTCCTGCTCGCCGAATCGGGCGAGACGCTGACCGTGGACACGGTGTCGCACGAGGGCCTGCTCGGCGAACAGGGCCGCGACCCGGCGGCCTTCTTCGGCCGGCACCACATCCCGGCCGACCGGGTGCCGGCCGACCACCACGCGCTCGCCGCGTCCGATCTCACGCACGATCCGGTCGTGGACGGCCCGCATGTGATCACCGGCCCGATCGCGGTGGCCGGCGCGCGGCCGGGCGACGTACTCGCGGTGCACCTGCTCGACCTGGCCCCGCGCACCGGCTACGGCGTCCTGACCGAGCGGCACGGCCGGGGCCGGGGCACCCCGCCGGTCACCGTGTGCCCGATCCGGGACGGCCTCGCCCGCATCCCCACCCCGGCCGGCGAGCTGACCCTGCCCCTGCGCCCGAGCCTGGCGGTCCTCGGCGTGGCCACCCCCGACGGCCTGCGCCGGTTGTCCACCCGGGCCGGGTCGCACGGCGGCAACCTGGACCTGCCGTTCCTGGGCGCGGGCACCACCCTGCACCTGCCGGTACGGACCGCCGGCGCCCTGCTCCACCTCGGCGGCCCACGCCTGGCACACGGCCGCGGTGCGGCGCTGGAGGGGCCGCTCAAGGTGACCCTGCGCGTCGAGGTGATCCCCTACGCGCAGGTCCGCACCCGATTCGGCAACCTGCGGCACCCGTTCGCGAGCACGGCGGACACGCTGATCCCGCTGGGCATCGCCGCCGATCCGGCCCTGGCGCTGCGTCGGTGCACCGCCCAGGGCGAGGAACTGCTGGTCGCCGGCCACGGCCTGACCCGCGATCAGGCCCGCACCTACCTGGGCGCCACCGCCGAGTTCGGCGTCGGCCGTACCGGCGCCCACGCCCGGGTGCCGCTGCCGGGCCGGCGGGCGGTACCTCCCGCCCGGCGCCCGGTCCCCGGGCCCGCCGCGTGGGCGGTGCCGACCGGCGACATCGAGCGGCTCGGTGCACCACCCGCGGCGATAGCGTTCCGGGATGAGCACTTCCTCGGCGACCGAAGCGGCCGGCGCGCCTGACGCGCCCGACGCGACCCGCGCGCCCGATGCGACCGACGCGACCGAGCCCTGGCCCCGGACGGTCGCCGAGGCGTTGGCCGTGCAGGACCGGTTGCGGCCGTCGTTGGACACCGTCGGGCCCGGGCCGGGCCCTCGGGATGTGCGATTCGTCGCCGGGTTGGACGTGGCCTACGCCGAGGACTCGGACGAACTGGCCGCCGCCGTAGTGGTGTTGGACGCCCGCACGCATGCGGTGGTGGAGCGCTCCGTCGTGCACGGGGTGGCGACGTTTCCGTACGTGCCCGGCCTGTTCGCCTTCCGGGAGGTGCCGGCGTTGTTGGCCGCGCTCGGACGACTCGGCACCACGCCGGACCTGCTCGTCTGTGACGGGCAGGGCCTGGCCCATCCGCGCCGGTTCGGCCTGGCCTGCCACCTCGGCGTGCTGACCGGGCTGCCGGCCGTCGGGGTCGGCAAGACGCTCTTCGTCGGCGCGTACGAGACGCCGGCGGTCGAGCGGGGCGCCGCGGCCGACATCGTGCACGAAGGGGAGGTGGTCGGGCGCGCGTTGCGCACCCGCGAGGCGATCAGGCCGGTGTTCGTGTCCATCGGCCACGGCGTCGACCTGGACACGGCGTGTGCGCACGTGCTGGCCCTCACCCCGCGCTACCGCCTCCCGGAAACCACCCGCCAGGCGGACCAGGTCTGCCGCCGGGCGTTGAAGACCCACCGGGAGACCGCCGGCGCGTAGCCCGCCCGAACCCGGCACCCCCCGTACGCGAAAGAGCCCCCGAACCACCTGCGCAAGGTGGTTCGGGGGCTCTTCGGTCACCGGCTCCCCAAGGGGGGAGGATGGGGAGCCGGCTGCTTCATGGGTGCGTCACCCGGGGTGGATCAGTCGGTCGCGATCGCCCGCAGGACGTTCATCCGCGCCGCCCGGAAGGCGGGCATCACGGCGGCCAGCAGGCCGACCACCGCCGCGGCGATCACGATGCCGATGACCGTGCCCCACGGGACCTCCAGGACGTCCAGACCCTGCTTGGCCAGCAGGCGCTGGGCGCCGATGCCCCACGCCATGCCGAGCGCGAGCCCGACCAGGGCGCCGAAGGTCGCGATGACCATCGACTCCAGGCGGATCATCCGGCGGATCTGCCGGCGCGAGGCGCCGATCGCCCGCATCAGGCCGATCTCCCTGGTGCGCTCGACCACCGACAGCGCCAGCGTGTTGATCACGCCCAGGATCGAGATGATGATCGCCAGGCCGAGCAGACCGTAGATCAGGTACAGGAACGTGTCGATCTGCTTGCCGATCAGTTCCTTGTAGTCGCTCTGGTCACGGGCCTTGACCTGCGGGAAGGGATCGAGCGCCGCCTTGAGCGCCGCGCCGACCTTCTTCTCGTCCTGACCGCTCGCCGCGTTGACACTCACGCTCTGGTACTGCACGTTCGGGACGAACTTCTTCATGATCGTGTTCGGGATCACGAGCGTTTCGCCCACACCGATGACATCGTCGGACTTCTTGCGGATCGCGCCGACCTCGACCGTGGTCTTCTGCCCGTTCGGGAAGCCGATCTCGATCTTGCCGCCGATGCCGAGGTGGTGGTCCTTGGCGAAGTCCTCGCCGATGGCCGCCTTGCCCGCCGCGATGGCCGCGTCCCCGCTGCCCTGGAGGTAGGTGGTCTTGAGCGTGGCGTCCATGCCCGGCTCCGAGCCGAGGATGAAGTCCTTCTTGGACTTGCCGTCCGCGGTGACCGTCGCGTTGCTCAGGGTCTGCGCGACCACCTCGCCGACGCCGGGAGTCTTGCGCGCCGCCTGGACGATGGTCTCGGGGAAGGTTCCGGTCAGCGACTGGATGGTGTAGTCGGCGCCCAGGGACTTGTCGATCTGCTTGTCAAACGAGGCCGACATCGACGAGGCCGCGACCGCCATGCCGCTGACCAGCGCGACACCGATCATGATCGCCGACGCCGTGGCGCCGGTGCGGCGCGGGTTGCGCAGCGCGTTCTCCCGGCTGAGCCGGCCCATCGAGCCGAACAGCTTCGGGTACCAGGACGCCAGCGCCGGGACCACCGTGCGGGCCAGCAGCGGCGCCAACACGATGAAGCCGAGCAGCGTGAACAGCACGCCCAGGCCCAGGAATCCGCCGCCCTGGCCGCCGTTCTCCGCGGTGGCCCCCGCGACCAGCGCGAGTGCCCCCAGGCCGAACAACACCGCGCCGATGATCGAGCGGGTCTTGATCGACTTCTGCGGCGGCGCACCCGCCTCGCGCAGCGCCGCCATCGGGGCGACCCGGCCCGCGCGACGGGCCGGCACGTACGCGGCGATCACGGTGACGATCACGCCGACCAGGTAGGCCACGATCGGGGTCGCGGTCTTGATCACCAGGGACGTGCCCTTGAGGTTGATCCCGACCGCGCTGATCAGCGCCTTGAGCCCGACGGCCAGACCGAGACCGGCCAGCAGACCGAGCGTGGAGCCGACCACGCCCAGCAGGACCGCCTCCAGCAGCACCGAGCGGTTCACGTCCGCCCGGCTCGCCCCGATCGCCCGCATCAGGCCCAACTCGCGGGTGCGCTGGGCGACCAGCATCGAGAAGGTGTTGAAGATCAGGAAGATGCCGACCAGCACGGCGACACCGGCGAAGCCGAGCATCGCGTACTTCATCACGTTCAGGAAGCCGCTCAACTGGTCGTTGGCGTCCTTGGCGGACTCCGCGGCCGTCTGCACCTCGAAGGTCTTCGGGTCGTTGAGCAGTTGCTGCACGCGCAGCTTGAGGTCCTTGTCGCTGACCCCCTGGGCGGCGGACACCGACACCGAGGTGACCAGGTTCGCGTCCCCGAGAAGTCGCTGCGACGCGCTCGCGTTGTCGAACGAGAGCAGCGCCGCACCGGGGTTGGTGGTGGTGAAGGTGACGATGCCGCTTACCTTGACCGGGAACTCGCCGTTCGGCGCGATCACCCGCAGCTCGTCACCGATCTTGACGTGCTTCTTGTCCGCCGTGTCGGCGTCGATCATCACCTCGGCCGGGCCCTTGGGCGCGGCACCGCTGGTGATCTTGACCGGCGTGCGGTCGGTCTCGAACCAGTTCGTGGCGATGGTCGGGGCACCCGAGGACGGGCCCACCGACTTGTTGTGCTTGTCGACCACGGTGAGCGACTCGAGGCTGACGTTGCCGTGCGCTTCCTTGACGCCATCGACCTTGGCGATCTTGTCGATCACCGATCGCTGCAGTGTGGGCGTCTCCCCCGTGATCGCGAGGTCGTCCTTGTCGAACTCGGACTTGGGCTTGACCGAGACGTCCGACGCGGTGGATTTGAACAGGTCGTCGAAGGTCTTGGTGATCGTGTCGGTGAATACCAGGGTGCCGGAGACGAACGCGACCGACAGCAGCACTGCCAGGGCGGACAGCACCATTCGCCCCTTGTGGGCGAGGAAACTGCGGAACGTGGCTTTCAACATGGTGGGGGGCTCTCCGCCTGTTTCAGCTGGTCCGGGCGCCGTCGAAGCGCTTCATGCGCTCCAGGACGGCGTCGGACGTGGGACGCAGCATCTCGTCGACGATTCGACCGTCTGCCAGGAACAGGACCCGGTCTGCGTAGGACGCGGCGTTCGGGTCGTGGGTGACCATCACGATGGTCTGACCGAGCTCGTTGACACTGCGCCGCAGGAAGGCCAGCACCTCGGCGCCGGAGCGCGAGTCGAGGTTGCCGGTCGGCTCGTCGCCGAAGATGATCTCCGGCCGGCTGGCCAGCGCGCGGGCACACGCGACACGCTGCTGCTGACCACCGGAGAGCTCACTCGGGCGGTGCTTGAGCCGGTCGCGCAGGCCGACGGTCTCGATCACGGTGTCCAGCCAGGCCTTGTCCGGCTTGCGGCCCGCGATGTCCATCGGCAGCGTGATGTTCTCCAGCGCGGTCAGCGTCGGGAGCAGGTTGAACGCCTGGAAGATGAAGCCGATGTTGTCGCGGCGGAGCTTGGTGAGTGCCTTGTCCTTCAGGCCGGTGATCTCGGTGTCGCCGATCCAGCTCTTGCCGCTGCTCACCGAGTCGAGGCCGGCGAGGCAGTGCATCAGGGTCGACTTGCCGGAGCCGGAGGGGCCCATGATCGCGGTGAACTGACCGCGACCGATCTGGACATCCACGCTGTCGAGAGCGACGACTCGGGTCTCGCCTTCGCCGTACGCCTTGGTGAGCTGCTGCGCGCGGGCGGCGATCGTGCCCCTGGAGTCCGCGTCGGTCATGGCAGCCGTGGCCGTGGTCACGAGTCTGTCCCCCAGATGAGGTGGTAACGGTGGCGCGCCCCGCGATTTGCAGTGCACACGATCACCGTAGGGGGGAGGAGGGCCTCGCGAATCCTCTCGAAGGACAGATCCGGTCGTCCTACGCAGGGAGGACCCCGGGTACGCCGAACGACCCCTACCCCTAGGGGAGGCCCGTACCGGTGGGGTATGTCGCCGACCGGAGTCGACGATTCGTCACGCTGCGTCCACCTGCTCCGTACCAACGATCCGCATCCGACCCCGGGTTCCCGAAATGTCGTGGCCGGACTCGACACACGCCGCAAGGGGGGCGCCGTCAGCCTTGCGAGGGATCTTCCGCGCACTCGTGGCGGGCCGCGATCGCCGCGCCGATCTCGGCCAGGGCGCGGCGCAGGCTCGGCGGGGACACCGCCTCCATGTGCGGTCCCAATGCGACCAGTTGGCCCGCCGCGACCTCCTCGGATTCGGTGCGCAGTCGCAGTTCGCGCCAACCGGTGGGATCCGGCGGCCCGGCCGAGGCGAGGGCGTCCGCGGCGACCACCGGGCCGAACACCCGGGGCAATTGCCCCAATCCGAACGGCGACACCCGGATCACGCAGGCCGACCGCAGCAGGGAGCGGGCGAAGTCGTCGTTGCTGTGCGCCCACCACGCGCCGAGATCGAAGCCGTCGGGACGCTCGAAGCGCTCCGGCCGGGCGGCCGCGGCCACCACCCGGGACATCCGGTAGCTGCGGATGTCGGTGCGGTGACGGGCGACCAGGTACCAGACGCCGGCCTTGAGCACGAGGCCGAGCGGGTCCAGTCTGCGGGTCACCTCGCGATCGCGGCGCGCGTAGCGCAGGTCCAGTCGGTGACCGGTCCACACCGCGCTCGCGATCTCGGTCAGGCACGGGACGTCCTCGTCCCGCTGGAACCAGCCCGGCGCGTCCAGGTGGAAGCGCTGCCGGACCCGACCCGCGCGGGTGCGCAGGTCGGCGGGCAGCGTGGCCATCACCTTGGTCTGCGCCGCGACGAGCACGGTGTCCAGGCCCAACGCGTCGGCGGCGTGCGGTGCGCCGGACAGGAACAGTGCCGCGGCCTCGTCCCCGGTGAGCCCGTCCAGCCTGGTCCGCCAGCCCTGGACCAGCCGGATCCCGCCGTGCGGCCCGGTCTCGGTCCACAGCGGTACGCCGGAGGACTGGAGCGCGGCGACGTCGCGGTAGACGGTGCGGACCGAGACCTCCAACTCGGTCGCAAGTTCGGCGGCGGTCGCCCCGCCGGGTCGGTTCTGCAGGTGGAGCAGGAGCGCCACCAGTCGGCCGGATCGCATGACTCGAAAATAACTCGGAATCCTTGCCAACGGTTGTCAGGGATGGCGGTGCAGCATCGGTGTATGACGAGTTGGGCGGAGTTCGAGAAGGTCGAGCCGGAGTTCGCGGCGACGGTGCGGGAGCGATTCGGGATGTACAAGCACCATGTGCTGGGCACGGTGCGGCGCGACGGGGCGCCTCGGTTGAGCGGGCTGGAGGTGGACTTCCGGTTCGGGGAGCTGTGGCTCGGCATGATGCCGTCGTCGTTGAAGGCGCGGGATCTGCTGCGCGATCCGCGGTTTTCGATCTTCGCCAACCCGGGGGAGGGGGCGGAGATGCTGCATGGGGACGTGCGGGTGAGTGGGCGGGCGGTCGAGGTCGTGGACGACGCGGTGAAGGGGCGGTATGTGGTCGAGACGAAGCCGCCGGAGCCGTTTCACCTGTTTCGGGCGGAGTTGGAGGAGGTGAGTCGGATGGGGATCGACGGGGACGAGATGGTGATTCGGGTCTGGCGGCCGGGGGCTTCCGTGCGCACGATTCGGCGGGGGAACGATCCTTTGGACGCACCTGTGCGCGACGCGCACTGAGGTTGGCCTCATGCGCTCGGCCCGGCTGGGCTCGCCTCATGCGCCGGCGGGGCTGGGTGGCCTCATGCGCTCGGCCCGGCTGGGCTCGCCTCATGCGCCGGCGGGGCTGGGTGGCCTCATGCGCTCGGCCCGGCTGGGCTCGCCTCAAGCGCCGGCGGGGCTGAGTGGCCTCATGCGCCGGCCGGGCTGGGTTCGCCTCATGCGCCGGCGGGGCTGAGTGGCCTCATGCGCCGGCCGGGCTGGGTTCGCCTCATGCGCCGGCCGGGCTGGGTTCGCCTCATGCGCCGGCCGGGCTGAGTTCGCCTCAAGCGCCGGCCGGGCTGAGGGGTGTCATGCGCCGGCCGGGCTGGAGGGGCTGGATTGGGGTTGGTCAGGTGGGGGTTTCGGTTGGGGTTTCGGTGGGGGGTGTGAGGCCGTGGCCTCGGTGGAGGGGGAGTTCTCGGGTGATGGCGATGTTGGTGAGGAAGGGGCGGTCGTGGGTGGCGATCAGGAGGGCTCCTCGGTAGGCGTTGAGGGCTTGTTCGAGTTGGTGGACCGAGGCCAGGTCCAGGTTGTTGGTGGGCTCGTCGAGGATCAGTAGGTGTGGCGGCGGTTCGGCGGACAGGAGTGCGGCCAGGACCGCGCGGAAACGTTCGCCGCCGGAGAGGGTGCGTACCTGCTGATCGGGGCGGTTGCCCTTGAAGAGGAAGCGGGCCAGCCGGCCGCGTAGTTGCGCGTCCGTCGCCGAGGGCGCGAAGTGGCGCACGTTGTCCAGGACGCTCGCGTCCTCGTCCAGCACGTCCAGCCGCTGGGGCAGATGACGCACCCCCTCGACGCCGATCCGCACCGTGCCCGCGGCCGGTTGCTCCGCACCGGTGAGCAGCCGAAGCAGCGTGGTCTTGCCCGCGCCGTTGTCGCCGGTCAGCGCGATGCGTTCGGGGCCGCGCACGATCAGGTCCAGGCCGTCCGGCCCGTACAGCCCGTCCGCGGTGTTCAGGCCCTCGGCCACGAGCACCGTGCGCCCGGCGGGCACCTCGGTCTCGGGCAGCTCGATCCGGATCTCCTTGTCGTCCCGGACCGCGTCCTTCGCTTCGGACAACCGGGTGCGGGCGTCGTCGAGCCGGCCCTCCTGGGTGCCCCGGAGCTTGCCGGCGGAGACCTCGGCGGCCCGCTTCAGGTTGCCCGCGACGATCTTGGGCAGGCCCCCTTCCAACTGGGCCTTGCGGCCGGTCCGGACCCGGCGGGCCAATCGCACCTGGGCCTCGGCCAGTTCCCGCTTCTGTTTGCGCAGGTCGGTCTGTGCGGTGCGGACCAGCCGTTCGGCGGTCGCCCGCTCCTGTTCCAGGACCTCCAGATACGCGCTCAGGTTTCCGCCGTAGGTGCGGGCCCGGTCCGGGAGCAATTCGACGATCCGGTCCACCAGATCGAGCAGCACCCGGTCGTGGCTGACCACCAGGAGTACGCCCGAATATCCCCGCACCGCGTCGTACAGCCGCTCGCGCGCGGACGCGTCGAGGTTGTTGGTCGGCTCGTCCAGGAGCAGTACGTCGGGACGACGCAGCAACAACGCGGCGAGCCCGAGCAGCACCGACTCGCCGCCGGACAGCGTGCCGACCGTGCGGTCGAGATCGACGTGCGGCAGCCCGAGACGGTCCAGTTGGGCCCGGGCCCGTTCCTCGACGTCCCAGTCGTCGCCGACCGCGTCGAAGTGCCGTACGTCCGCGTCGCCGGCCTCGATCGCCAGCAACGCGGCGCGCGTTTCGGCGATGCCCAGTACGTCGTCGACCGGGCGGTCCGCGTCGAGCGGGAGATGTTGCGGCAGGTAGCCGAGGTCGCTGCCGACGGTGATCGACCCGGAGGTGGGCCGCAGGACGCCGGCGATCAGTTTGAGCAGGGTCGACTTGCCCGCGCCGTTGACTCCGACCAGGCCGGTTCGGCCGTTGCCGATGGCGAGATCGAGGCCGGTGCAGACGGGCGTTCCGTCGGGCCAGGCGAAGGACAGGTCGGAACAGACGATCGCGGGTGTGGTCGGAAAAGACATGGGGTGGCTCCCGGAGACGCGTGACGAACGGATCGCGTGGGACACCGCGCGGCGGGATCGGGGGGAAGCCGGACATGAAAAAGTCGTCCGGGACGGCCACACCGAGGTCGAGAACGCGACCGCGAGCACTCGGGCTCAAGCGGCGCGATGTCCTGACCTCAGATGCGCAACGGACCATCCAGACGGACGACAATGTGACCGGACCAGGCTAACCCCCGGTCGAGGCGAACCTCAAACGCTTTTTCCGTCCGGCGGTCCGTCCGGCGGCCCGACCGGCCCCGGATCGCCGTCCGGGTGGGGCGGACGCGCGACCTCGTCCCGGACCCCGGCCGCGCGTGTCGGGCGATCCAGGCGGTAGGCGCACCCGGCCACGCCGGCCAGCAGCACGAGCGGTGCGGCGAAGGCGATCAGCACGTGCACCTGCAGGACCAGCGTCGCGCCGGAGAACGCGCCCAGGGCCATCGCGACCGCGGCGAGCAGCCGACGGCCCGCGCGCGAGCCGGGGCCGCCGAAGCGGCGCAGGTCCGCGGCGAGTCCGGTGAGCGTCTGGGACAACACCGTGGTGGTCAGGTCCGGTACGGCCAGCCGCCGGGCCACCGCGTTCTGCAGCCCCATGGCCAGGCCCAGGAGCAGGATCAGCGTGTATCGCTCGCCGGTGCCCAGTCCGCTCACCGCCGCCGCCACCACCAGGGCCGCCGCGATCAGCACGGCCTGGAGGGTGCACCCGACCCGGAGCAGGAGCAGTTTCCGGTCGCCGAACGCGGCGCCGAGTCGGCCACCGGCGGCGGCGCCGACCAGGAACGCGGCCAGGGCGGCCATCGAGGCGGCCACGGACAGGCCGGGGGTGCCGGCCAGGGCGAAGCCGGTGAAGACCACGTTGCCGGTCATGTTCGCGACGAACACCCGGCCCAGTTCCAGGTAGCTCAGCGCGTCCACCAGGCCGGTCACCACGGTGAGCACGATCAGCAGCGGCGGGAGCGGACCCACCTCGCGGGGCGGCACGAGGGTGTCCTTCGCCTCCCGAAGCGTTTCACGCATCGCGCCCCCCTTCGGATCGGCCGCGGGATCGGCCGTGCTTCGGTCGACCTCGACCGCCGTCGGGATGCCCGGTCTCCGGCGCCGACCCGGCTATCCATAGCCCGTCCGGCGGGCGCCGACACCTG
Source organism: Embleya sp. NPDC005971 (assembly GCF_040629175.1). Classification (NCBI taxonomy): domain Bacteria; kingdom Bacillati; phylum Actinomycetota; class Actinomycetes; order Kitasatosporales; family Streptomycetaceae; genus Embleya; species Embleya sp. NPDC005971. The sequence goes on from NZ_JBEXUX010000005.1 coordinate 162,122, forward strand.
GGCCGGCCGGTGAACGCGATCACGCTGCCGCCGAGTGGCCGTACCGGTTCACCCCATGCGGTGATCATCGACTTTCGCGCGGCTCGGCGTGCCCCCAACCGTGGCGACGGTCGACTTAGCCTGCTGTGAATTTCCCTATGATTCCGACCATTTGGGGCACTCGTGCGATCATCCCGCGGCGCGGCCGCAATCGTCCTGGTGGTGGCGGTGGTCGCCGCCATCGGCTTCGTCGTCTTCGCCCGCGGACAGGGCGACGACCCGAAGCAGCAGGCCGGCGCGCCGGCTCGGGGTGGCCAGGCAGCGCCCGCGCAGGCACCGACCCTGATCGGCGACGGTTCCACGTCGAACACCGGGGAGCAGCCGGGCCGGCTCAAGCCGGAGAAGCTCGCGCCGGGCCAGGTCCCGCCGCAGTTCGTGGTGTTCTCCTGGGACGGGGCCGGCGAGGACGACAAGAAGTTGTTCTCCCGCTTCCGCCAGGTGGCCAAGGAGAGCAACGCGAAGATGACGCTGTTCCTGTCCGGGGTGTACGTGTTGCCGGAGGCCCGGAAGGCCAGGTACCAGCCGCCGCACAAGCCGATCGGCGCCTCGGACATCGGCTACCTCGACGACGCGCACCTGCGGATGACGCTGGAACAGCTCGGCGCCGCGTGGAACGAGGGCCACGAGATCGGCACGCACTTCAACGGCCACTTCTGCGGGCCGACCGGCGGCGGTTCGTGGTCGGCCGACGACTGGCGCAGCGAGGTCGAGCAGGCCAAGGCGTTCGTCAAGAACTGGAAGACCAACACCGGCTGGGCCGACCTGCCGGCGCTTCCGTTCGACTACGACAAGGAACTGATCGGCGGCCGGGCGCCGTGCCTGGAGGGTCAGAAGGCGCTGCTCGCGGCCGAACCGTCGCTGGGCTTTCGCTACGACGCGAGTTCGCCCGGTGGGCGGCAGGTGTGGCCGGTCAAGGTGAACGGGGTGTGGGACCTGCCGTTGCAGCAGATTCCGCTGCCGGGGCGCAAGTTCGAGGTCCTGTCGATGGACTACAACGTGATGTTCAACCAGTCGCGCACGGTCAAGGGCGATCCGGCCAAGTACCAGGAGTGGGAGGACCAGGCGTTCGCGAGCTACATGGCCGGCTTCGACCGCGCCTACACCGGGAACCGGGCGCCGCTGCTGATCGGCAACCACTTCGAGGGGTGGAACGGCGGCATCTACATGAAGGCCGTCGAGCGCACCATGCGGACCGCGTGCGCGCGACCGGAGACCAAGTGTGTGAGCTTCCGCGACCTGGTGGACTGGCTCGACGTCCAGGATCCCGCGGTGCTCGCGAAGTTGCGGACGTACGACATCGGTGCGAAGCCGAATTGGTCGACGCTCACGGTGCCGCCGGGCGCTCCCGCGGTTCCGGCGGTGGTGCGGGATCGGTACTGATCGCACCCGCGGACCGTTCGGCCTCGAACGCCGGCCCGGCCGAATCCGGCTCGGCCGGCGTTCGAGGTCACCCGCCGGCGTCAGCCGTGCGCGCGCCGGTCCTCGCGGAGGAGTTCGGGGAGGGTTACCGCGCCGGAGCCGTAGCGGGCGGCCACGTCGTCGGGGTTGGAGATACGGCAGCGCTTCATCGACAGGCAGCCGCAGCCGATGCACTGTTCCAGGCCGTCCCGCAGTCGTACCAGTGCCTCGATCTCCTGCTCCAGACGCCCGCGCCAGGCCCGACTGATCTTCGCCCAGTCGGCCGGCGTGGGTGTTCGGCCTTCCGGGAGCCTGCCGAGTGCCTCCTTGATCTCCTCCAGGGACAGGCCGATGTTCTGCGCCGCGCGAATGAACGCCAGTCGGCGCAGGATGTGCCGCTCGTAGCGGCGTTGTCCGCCCGTCGTGCGGCTCGCGCTGATCAATCCCTCCGCCTCGTAGTAGCGCAGGGCGGATGCCGCGAATCCGCTGCGCGCGGTCATCTGGCCGACCGTCAACAAGTCCGTCCCGGTGAGCACGCCGCCTCCTGAAGTCCGGTCCACGATCCGGTCCGTCCCGGTTTCGTTCGCTTGACCTGAAGTGCACTTGAACTTGCAGTGTAGAGGGGCAACCCATCACCGGGTGGGGTGAGGATTTCCCCTGGAGAACACCATGCCTGTCGCACTGATCACCGGCGCTTCGCGCGGGCTCGGCCTGGCCCTGGCCCACGCGCTCGCCGCCCGCTCCTGGACCCTGGTCCTGGACGCCCGCGGAGCCGCCGACCTGGCTCGCGCCGCCGACGAACTGCGCCCCGGCGCCGACGTGACCGCCGTCGCCGGCGACGTGGCCGACCCCGCTCATCGCCGCGAACTGCTCGACGCGGTCCGCGAGTCCGGTCGGCTCGACCTGCTCGTCAACAACGCGAGCGTGCTCGGCCCGAGCCCGATGCCGCCCATCGCCGACCACCCCCTCGCCGAGTTGGCCCGCACGTACGAGGTGAACGTGTTCGGACCGCTCGCGCTCGCCCAACTGACCCTGCCACTGCTGCTCGGCGGTCCCGATCGCGGCGCGGTCGTGAACATCAGCTCGGATGCCGCCGTCAACGCCTACCCCGGGTGGGGCGGCTACGGCTCCACCAAGGCCGCCCTGGACCACGTCACCGCGACCCTGGCCGTCGAGCAACCCGGCTTGGACGTCTACGCGTTCGATCCCGGCGACATGAACACCGAACTGCACCGCCAGGCGTTCCCGGGCGAGGACGTCTCGGATCGGCCCGCCGCCGCGACGGTGGCGCCGGCGCTGCTGCGGCTGCTCGACGAGCGGCCCGCGAGCGGCCGGTACACCGTCGCCGAGTTCGCCTCGGCGGTGACCTCGTGAGCACCCCGGTCGCCCAGGCGGCGACCGAACCCGCCGAGGCGCGCGGACTCTCCCGCGACGGCGTCCGGCTGCTCGTGCACGCCCGGGAGCGGGTCGAGCACACCGTGTTCCGCGACCTCGGTCGGCATCTGGGCCCCGGCGACCTGCTGGTGGTGAACACCTCCGCGACGCTGCCCGCCGCGGTGGACGGCTACCGTGCCGACGGCTCGCCGGTGACCGTGCACTTCGCCACCCGGATCGACGACGAGACCTGGGTGCTCGAACTGCGACACACCGACGGCACGCCCGGGCCGGTGAGCGGGGTGCGCCGGTTCGAGGCGGTGCGCTTTCCCGGCACCGGCTGCGGGATGGCGCTGCTGCTGGATCCGTACCCGGTCGAACACACCCCGCAGCGGTTGTGGAAGGCGCGGATCACCGTGCCGCAGGCCCGGGTGGAGACCTTCCTGGCCGAGCGCGGCCGCCCGATCACCTACGCCTACCTGCGCGACCGATGGCCGCTGACGGCGTATCAGACGGTCTTCGCGCGCGACGAGGGCAGCGCCGAGATGCCCAGCGCGGGGCGCCCGTTCACCAACGAACTCGTGGTCGACCTGATCACCCGCGGCGTCACCGTCGCGCCGATCGTGCTGCACACCGGGGTGTCCTCGCCGGACGTGGGCGAGCCGCCGCTGCGCGAGTGGTTCAGCGTGCCCGAGCACACGGCGAGCCTGGTCCGCCAGGCCCGTCGGGTGATCGCGGTGGGCACCACGGTCACCCGGGCGCTGGAGTCGGCGGTCCGACCCGACGGCGAGATCGCGGCCGCGCGCGGCTGGACCGATCTACTGCTCGGTCCGGACCGACCGGCCCGGGTGGTGCACGGCATCATCAGCGGCCTGCACGCGCCGGAGGCCACCCACCTGCTGCTCCTGGAGGCGGTGGTGGGGCCGACGGTGGTCCGCCGGGCATATGACGAGGCGCTCGCCCAGGGCTACCTGTGGCACGAATTCGGGGACAGCTCGCTGCTGTTGCCCTGAACCCCCCCCACCAAGATCCGCCGGACCCGGGCCTAGGACACGAGTTGGGAGACCGGCCCGTGTCGGTGCCCCGGGCCTCCCGGTGGCAGGTCGCGTCTGGAGCGCACCCACCACAACACGATCACGCTCGCGGCGGCGGCCACCGCGCACCAGGTCGAGGCGAAGGAGTGGAACCACAGGCGCATCGTGACGGCCGCACCGATCGCGCAGACCAGACCCAGGAAACGCAACAATCGGTCCCGGGCCAACAACAACGACCCCAGGGTCGCCACCAGATAGCCGGCGATCACCCACGGGGCGCCGGGAATGCCCACCGAGTAGCGCACGGTGTTCCCGCAGATCTCGGCGTTCACCGGGCGCGAGGCCAGCGCGTGTCCGAGTGCGCCGGCGACCACCAGGCCCAGTACCACGAAGCAGGCCGCCCGGACCCGCTCCCGGCCGCGCTTCAGCGGCCATTGCGCGGCCACCACGGCGAGCGGGACGAACGCGGGCAGCAGCGGGAAGGCGATCACGGCCCAGACCTCGCGCGCGATCTCGGCGGTGCCGGCGGACACCGCACCCCGCTCGCCCTTCCACACCACCGCCTCGACGAGTTGATGGGCGCCGAGGATCACCGGCAACATCGCCATCGGCAGATCGTTGATCCGCCGGACCGACGCGACGCTTGCTATACCCACGGCCGTGATGGCGCTGCCCATCACGAGATCGGCTTCGGCGCTCCAACACACGGCTGCCTCGTCTCGCCAGGGAAGGGTTGTCGGGGGATCCTCGAAAGGGTGTCGGGACGGCTGTCAAAACGGTTGTTTCCTGGCAGGCGTACCCGGCGTCGATGTGTTCAACAGTTCATACGCTCATTCGGGCGCAGTCACCGCCGTGGTCTCGGTCACGTTCCCGTGTAGTGGGCACGTACCATCGGTCGACCCGGGTGGTTGGGCCCGGCCGCCGCGAACAGCGTGCGACCGGGCCCGCGGTGGGTCCTGACGGGTGGTCACCCCGACAGGTTAGTCCGCGTGTTCGAGGTGTCCGTCGGCCGGTGGGTCAGTTGCCGGCGGTCCACTGCTCCCAGGACAGGTTCCACGCGCCGTAGCCGTTGTCGCCCGCGACCGGCTTCTCCTCGTTGCCCTTGACCTGCACGATGTCACCGCGGATCGAACGCTCGTAGAACCACTTGGCGTTCTCCAGGGTCATGCTGACGCAGCCGTGGCTGGTGTTGGCGTTGCCGAACGGGTTGTTCGGCGCCCACGTGTTCGCGTGCAGGAACGTGCCCGATTCGGTGATCCGCATCGCGAACGGCACGGCCGGCTGGTTGTACTCGTTGCCCAGACCCACCGTCTGCGAGTTCATGTCGAGCGTGGGGTAACGCTCCTGCATCACCATGATGCCGTTCCACGTCGTGTACTTGGGGTCCTCGCCCGCCGTGATCGGGATCGTCTTGACCACCTGGTCGTTCTCCGAGACGGTCATCGTGTGCGCGTTGGCGTCCACGACGGCGATCCGCTTGGTGTCCGAGATCTTGAACGAGAAGCTCTTGAACTGCTTCGACATCACGCCGCCGCCGAGGTCCACACCACGCAGGTTGAGGTCCACCTTGACCTGGGTGCCGACCTGCCAGTAGTCCTTCGGCCGCCACTCCACCCGCGAGTTGCCGAACCAGTGCCAGGCGCCGTCCACCGCCGGGGTGGCGGTGACCTTGATCGCCTCCTGCACCGCCTTGTGGTTCTTCACCGGTTCGTCGAAGGTGATCGAGACCGGCTGACCGACGCCGACGGTGGAATCGGCGTCCGGCATGAACGTAGCGGTCGCCGCCTGGGTGGGGTTGAGCACGGTGAACGCGGCGGTCGCGGTGGTCGGCTTGTTCTCCGCGTTGGTCGCGGTCGCGGTCACCTTGTACTTGCCGCCGTACATGAACGGCACCTTGGGCTTCCACACGTTGCCCGCGAGCGCGCCGTCCACCGTCTCGCCGCCCGCGTTGGTCACCGTGACCTCGGAGACCTTGCCGCCGCCGACCGCGACCGTGATCGGCGTCCCGGGCTCGACCCCGGTGGTCCTGTCCGCCGGGGTCAGGGTGACCGTGGCCGCCTCGGCCGGACCGTTGCGGTTCTCACCGGCCGCCTTCGCCGGATCCGGTGCCTTCTTCTTCGCGTCGTCCTTGCTGCAGGCACCGGTCAACAAAAGGGACGCCGCGACGATCGCGGCGATCCCCAGGCGCTGGGTGGTTCGAGGCATGGAAAGGTTCCCCCGGGCTCGGCCGTCTGTGGATTCACCACAGTGACGCCAGCGGCGGCGCAGCCGTTGCGCGGGGGGCGGTGTGATCGCGGTCTCAGTCGTTCGGGCGGCCCGATCGACGACCGGGGGCACGATCGCGGCGCGCCCCCGGAGGTCGGACCCGCGTCACTGCTTGGTCGCGCTCGTGGCCAACCACTGCGACCAGGTCAGGTTCCACGCGCCGTAGCCGTTGTCGGCCGCGACGGTGCGCTCCTTGGTGTTGATCACCTTGACCACGTCACCGCGATCCGCGTGGTCGTAGAACCACTTGGCGTCGTCGGGCGTCATGCTCACGCAGCCGTGGCTGGTGTTGGCCCGACCGAACGGCGGATTCGCCTTGTCGTACCAGTAGTTGCCGTGCACGAAGGTGCCCGAGGTGGTGATCCGGACGGCCCACGGGACGTCCGCGATGTCGTACTCCTTGCCCAGGCCCACGGTGGCCGAGTTCATTCGGGTCTGGGCGTACTTCTCCATCACCACCATCACGCCGCCCCATGTGTCGTACTTGGGGGACTCGCCGGTGGTGACCTTGGTGGTCCTGACCACCCTGCCGTTCTCGGTCGTGGTCATCGTCTTGGCGGCCACGTCGACGGTGGAGATCCGGGCGATGTTGCTGATGGCGAAGTTGAAGCTCTTGTACTGCTTGGAGCCCGCGCCGCCGCCCAGGTCCGCGCCGCGCAGGTTGAGGTCGACCTTGACCCTGGTGCCGGCCTTCCAGTACTCCCTGGGTCGCCACTCCACGCGCGTGTTGCCGAACCAGTGCCACGCGCCGGACACCGCCGGGGTGGCGGTGACCTTCATCGCCTTCTCCGCCTCGGCCTTGTTGGTGATCGGCCGGTCGAAGCGCACCGACACCGGCTGGCCGACGCCGACCGTCCCGCCGTCCGGGAAGATCGACGCGGTCACCTCCTTGCCCAGCGTCTGGGTGGTGAACCGGGTGGACACCGTCGTCGGTTGGTTGTCCGCGTTGGTGGCGGTGGTGCTCACCGTGTACTGACCGCCCGGCGTGAACGGGACCTTGGGCTTCCAGGTCTTGCCGTCCGCGGCCAGCGTGCCGTCGACCGACTCGCCCCGCGCGTTGACCACCTTGACCGCGGTGACCTTGCCGCCGTCGACCGCGAAGGTCAGCGGGTCGGCCAGGTCGACCCCGGTCGCGCCGTCCTCGGGGGTCGTGTTCACCTGGGGAGCGGCGCCCTTGGCGGGATCCTGGGGCTTGCCCGACTCGGTGCCGCCCGCGGCACCGCCGGCGGCCCCGGGGGTCACCTTGGACTCGCTGCCCGCGTTGCTCGTCTTGTCGCCCTTGTCGTCGCCGCCCAGCAGCCCGCAGGCCCCCGTGAACAGGATCGCGCCGGCGACCAGGACGGCCGGAATGGTGCGCCGTCGCATCGCTTTACCTGCCACGTTTCGGGGTTCCCTTCAAACGGGTCGAGAAGACGGAGGCCGCGCGACGCGAGTCTCCGCATCATTGACTTCCGGAAGGCCCCTCAGGTTGCTCTCCGAGGGATGTGATGTATGTCTCTTATGAACCATGGGAAGCCCGTTTCGGACCGTGGCCGAAGCCGGTCCTCGGGCGCCCTCGGTACCGGCCGGGGGCCGGTACGGCGGCGGATTCCCGGGTTCGCGCCCGCCGTGCGAGCCCCTCGTGCCGAGTGATCCGGCGGTCGAATCGGCCCCGGCGCGCGGCTTGCGCGGGCGACGTTCGCAAAGATATAGCGCCCGGGCCGACGTGGCCGGGTAATCCCGTGCACGCGCGACACGCCGGCCGAAATACGGCGCCGACCGGTGAAATCCGGCCGACCGGACACGAGTTCGAGGCGATCGTGGTGACACTGATCACCGTGCCGGTGTCGTCCGTCGCCCGAAGGGCCCCGGTCGGCCGTGTGGGTGTCGCCGCAAGACGGCCGGAATCAGTGGTCGGCGGCGGTTTCGGCGGGCTGTTCCGGATTGCCCAGAGAGGGTAAGTCCCGGACATTTCCGGGCAGTTGACGACAGGTCAGGCTACGCCTGCGTCCGGAACGTCGGTGTTGCGCACGTCCGGATCCGGCCCGGTAGGCTCACGCCCGACCCGCCCCCGGCAACGAGGATCCGCTTGATGTCAGCACACATGCCCCCTCGCGCCCGGTCCGAACGACCGCCTCTGGGACGGGCACTGCTCGCCTTCGCGGCCGTGTCGATCATCACCGCCGGCGCGGTCGGGTGGGCGGTGTCCGTCGTCGGCTCCAATCACCGCACCGCCGTGGCGGTGGGCGGCGTGGCGGTCGCGCTCGCGCTCGCCATCGCGGTCGCGGCCACCGTGCACGCGGTCGGCACCGCGGATCGCTTGCGGGCCCGGATCGCCGAGATGGAGGGCGACGCGGCCCGGTGGAACGACGACAACCGGGATCGCGTGTCGGCGTTCGAGGCCGAGGCGACCCGGCTCGCCGACGAGACGTTGCCGGCGCTGGTGACGCTGCTGCGCGAGGGCGCGTCGGTGGACACCGCGCTCGCCGGCGTATCGGCCCCGCAACACCAGGCGTTGCAGCGCACGCTGGCCACCGTCGCCCGCGAGGTCGGCCAGGGCGAGCGCATGCGCGCCGCGGCGATGTCCGCGTGTGCGAACGCCGCCGGCCGGGTGCAGGCGCTGTCCACCAGCATGCTCGCGGACCTGCGCGAGATGGAGGGTCGGCACGGCGAGGAGGTGTTCGGCGACCTGTTGCGGCTGGACCACAGCACCGCCCAGGCGGGTCGGCTCGCGGACAGCATCGCGGTGCTCACCGGCGCGCGTTCGGGCCGCCGGTGGACCAAGCCGATCGTGATGGAGAGCATCCTGCGCGGCGCGGTCGGCCGGATCAGCGCCTACCAGCGGGTGCGGGTGCACTCGACCAGCGAGGCGGCGGTGGCCGGCTACGCGGCCGAGGGCGTCATGCACGCACTCGCCGAACTGATGGACAACGCGACCAAGTTCTCGCCGCCGTCCGAGCAGGTGCACGTCTACGTCGAGGACGTGCCCGCGGGTGTCGTGGTCACCGTCGAGGACGGCGGCCTGGTGATGGGCGAGTTCGCCCTGCGGCGGGCCGAACAGGCGGTCGCGGCTCAGGCGTTGGACCTGACCACCCTCTCCGGCACCCGATTGGGCCTGGCCGTGGTCGGGTGTCTGGCCCGCAAGCACGGGTTGACGGTGTCCTTCCGACCGTCCTCGCGTGGCGGCACCGGCGTCGTGGTGATGATTCCCCGTCAACTGGTCGGCGAGGCCCGCCCCGAGCCGCGCAAGCGGGCCGTGCCCGACGCACGTCCGGCCCCGGCGCGGCGCGTCGCGGCGAAGCCGGCCGAGCCGGCGCCGGCGCTCCTCGCCTCGCCGGCCGAGCCGACCCCCGCGGCGCCCGAATCGGCGCCCGCGGCACCCACCCTCTCCGGGCTGGCCAAGCGCCGCCCCGGGCAGACCCTGGCCGCCGCGGCCAAGGCGGCCGAGCGGGCCGAGTCGCGCCCCGACCCGGCCCCGCGAGCGAGCAAGCCCCGTCCCGCGCCCGGCGCCCGCTTCGGCGCGTTCCGCCAGGCGATCCAGGGCGAACGGCCGGGTCGGGACGTGACGGCGTCCCCCGACGACAATTCCTGATCGCCCCTTCGCCGGGTCGTACGCAACGAGAGAACGGAGGCGGAGGTCGGCCATCCGGACCGGATGTCCACCTCGGAAGCCCTATGAGCGCAACAGCACACGGCACCGACGCACAGCGCGGTACCCAGCGGCAGCCCGAGCGTGACCTCGACTGGCTGCTGGAGAACCTGATCGAGCGCACCCCGGGCACCCGGCACTCGCTGGTGTTGTCCAAGGACGGCCTCAAGTTGTGCCGCACCGCCGGACTCACGGTGGATCAGGCGGACCAACTCGCGGCCATCGCCTCCGGCATCCAGAGCCTGTCGCACGGCGCCTCGATCGAGTTCGGCGACGGCAGCGGCGGCGTCCGGCAGTCGATGACCGAGTTCCACGGCGGCATCCTGTTCATCGTCGAGGCCGGCGAGGGCGCCCACCTCGCGGTGATCGCGGACGACGACGCGGACGCGGGCGTGGTCGGCCACAACATGAACGAACTGGTCGAACAGATCGGCGAGTACCTGAGCACACCGGCCCGGGAGTTCGACGAAGGCGGCCGATCGACATGATCCGGCGGCCAGTCGACACCGGGGACCCGGACCGGCTGTACACGGTCACCAACGGTCGCACCCAGGCGAACGAGGAAGCGTTCGACCTGGTGACGCTGATCGTCAGCGAATGCGAACCGAGTCCGGGCATGCAATCCGAGCACGTCCGGATCCTGCGGATGTGCGATCGACCCACCGCCGTCGTGGAGATCGCCGCCGAACTGGGCCTGCCCGTGGGCGTGGTGAAGATCCTGTTGTGCGATCTGCTCGACACGGGGCGAATCACCGCACGGCACCCGCGCACGTCCCCGCGCCGGGCGCAACTACCCGATACCGAGATCCTGAAGCAGGTGCTCGTTGGACTCCACAACCTCTGAGCTCGCCACGTCCGCGGCGGCCGTGCGTACCCCCCTGGCGAGCACCGCGCGCGACGGGCTCAAGATCGCCATCGTGGGCGGGTTCGGCGTCGGCAAGACGACGATGGTGCGCTCGGTGAGCGAGATCCGTCCGCTCAACACCGAGGAGACGATGACCCGGGCGGGCGTGGGCATCGACGACGCGCGCAGCGCGGACGGCAAGACCACGACCACGGTCGCCTTCGACTTCGGTCGGATCTCGCTCAACGACGAGATGGTGCTCTACCTGTTCGGTGCCCCCGGCCAGGAACGCTTCTGGTTCCTGTGGGACCGGCTGTTCTCCGGCACGCTCGGCGCGGTCGTGCTGGTGGACCCCCGGCGGCTGGAGGACTCCTGGTACGCGATCGACCGGCTGGAGCACCACGGCATGCCGTTCGTGCTCGCCCGCAACAACTTCGATCCGCCCGAGCACAGCCTGGACGAGGTGCGCGACGCGCTGTCGTTGCCCGCGGCGATACCGATGATCGACTGCGACGCGCGCAGCCGGGAGTCCAGCAAGGCCGTGCTGATCGCGTTGGTGAACCACCTCTACACGTTGTCTGCAGCCCGGGAGCGCGCCCTGTGACCACGCCTTCGGACCTCAACGACCCGAGCGCCTCCGCGCCGCCGGAGGGTTGCCCGGCCCATGCGGGCGGCGGGCCGTCGGAAGCCTCGCACGCGGGTGCCGAGCGCATGTCCGGCCCGGGTCTGTGGCAGGACCCGCACCGCATGTACCGCAAACTGCGGCAGGAGCACGGCTCGGTGGCGCCGATCCTGCTCGACGGCGACATCCCCGCGTGGTTCGTGCTCGGCTACCGCGAGGTGCACCACGTCACCGCGAACGACCAACTGTTCGCCCGCGACTCGCGGCGCTGGCACGCGTGGGACCGGATCGCGCCGGACTGGCCGCTGATGCCGTTCGTCGGCTATCAGCCGTCGGTGATGTTCACCGAGGGGCCCGAACACCGGCGCCGCTCCGGGGCGATCAGCGACGCGCTCGCGGCGGTGGACCAGTTCGAGCTGCGCGCTCAGGCGGAGCGGATCGCGGACCACCTGGTCGACGAGTTCGCCGGGGTGGGCGAGGCCGAACTGATGGCCGACTACGCGCACCGGCTGCCCTCGCTCGTGGTGGCCGGGTTGTTCGGGCTGCCCGAGCAGGAGACCCCCGCGCTGGTGCAGGACCTGGCCGGCTCTTTGGACGGTGGCGACGGTGCGGTCGAGGCGCACCTGCGGGTCCGGGCCACGATGGCCCGGCTGCTGGAGCGCAAGCGCGAACACCCGGGCGCCGACGTGCCCTCGCGACTGCTCGCGCACCCGGCCGGGTTGGCCGAGGAGGAACTGATCCAGGACATGCTCGTGGTGATGGCCGCCGCCCAGCAGCCCACCGCGAACTGGATCGGCAACACGCTGCGGCTGATGCTGACCGACGACCGCTTCGCGCTGACCCTGTTCGGTGGCCGACGCAGCGTCGGGCAGGCGCTGAACGAGGTGTTGTGGGAGGACACGCCCACGCAGAACTTCATCGGCCGCTGGGCGGTGCGCGCGACGGTGCTCGGCGGTCAGAAGATCAAGGCCGGCGACCTGCTCGTGCTGGGTCTGTCGGCGGCCAACACCGACCCGCAGGTGCGCCCGGACTCCTACGTCGGCGCCGCGGGCAACAACGCGCACATGTCCTTCAGCCACGGCGAGCACCGCTGCCCGTACCCGGCCCCGGAGTTGGCCGAGGTGATCGCGCGCGCCGCGATCGAGGTACTGCTCGACCGGCTGCCGGACGTCAACCTCTCGGTGCCCACCCGGGAACTGGTCTGGCGCGACTCGGTGTGGATGCGCGGCCTGGAGGATCTCCCGGTCGAGTTCACCCCCGCGTACGTGGGCTGACCCCGGTCGGTTCGGGGCGGGCCCGACGCCCGCCCCGAACCGCGCGTCAGGCCGCCGGCGTGAAGGTCACCGGCAGCGCGACCGGGCCGCGGGTGAACACGCCCTTCTCGGTGGGTGCGAACCCGGGGGCGAAGGCCAGGTCGGGCATCGCGTCGAGGAGTTGGTTGGTGCCCACCTCGACCTCGGCCACCGCGAGCAGCGCGCCGACGCAGAAGTGCCGGCCGAGCGCGAAGGACAGGTGGTCGGCCGCCGCGGAGAACGCCGTCTTGGCGGTCAGGTCCTCGCGGAAGATGTCGAACCGGTCGGGGTGCGCGTAGCGCCGGTCGTCCCGGTTGGCCGCGCCGATCAGGCAGGTGAGCGTGCTGCCGGCGGGCACCACGCCGCCGCTGAGCTCGACGTCCTCGGCGGGCTGGCGCATGATCATGTGCACCGGCGGCGAGAAGCGCAGCGTCTCCGCGAAGGCGCGCGGGATCAACGACCGGTCCGCGCGTACCGCGGCGAGTTGGTCGGGGTGTTCGAGCAGGTTCTTGAACAGGCTCGCGATCGCCTTATCCGTCGTTTCGCCGCCGGCGGCCAGGAGCAGGCTGCAGAAGGCCTTGATGTCCTCGTCGCTCATTCGAGTGCCATCGATTTCGGCCAGGCACAGCGTGGACAGCAGATCGGTGCCCGGATTCGCGCGCCGTTCGGCGATCAGCGGCAGCAGGTACGCGGCGAACTCGTCGCGCGTGCGCAACCCGGACGCGGCCACGTCGGGGTCCTGGCTCAGGTTGCCCAGGAACGCGATGACCGACGTGTACCAGCCCCGGAAGCGCGCGTGGTCGGCCTGGTCCAGGCCGAGCATGTCGGCGATCACGTCCACCGGGAGGCGCTGGGCGAACTCCGGCACCAGGTCCACCGATCCGCGCTCGCGGAAGGCGTCCACCAGCCGCCGGGCATTGCGCTCGATCACCGGCATGAAGGTTTCCTGAAGGGCGTTGCCGCGAAACGCGGGCGCCACCAGTGCGCGCCGCACCGAGTGTTCGCGCCCGCTCATCTGCAGGATGGTCCGCCCGTGCACGGGCTCCAACTGCCAGTCGTAGTTGTCGGTGGTGAACACCGGTTCCTTGAAAGCCCGTTCCAGGTCCGCATAGCGCGAGATGATCCAACTCTGCATGCCTTCGTGCCACACCAACGGGTGTTCGTCACGCATGCTTCGGTAGAGCGGATACGGATCGGCCGCGAACTCGGGCGAAAGTATGTCCGGCACATCCAGGGCGGTCATCGAATCCCCTTGTCCAACAACGCAATCGAAGATCATCAACCAACCCGTCCAGGCTATGGACCACGACACCCGGGGTCCACCCCCGTCCATGCGGTGCCGTATTCACCGAGGCGAACAAATGTTCCCGTGACGTTCCGGTCGTGGCGATGCCTCCGGATGTGCCCCGACACACCGATGCGGTTGACCGATGCGTGGGCATGGGCAGTGGAATCTTCGATTCTGGAGGGCCGGTTCCGCGATCCGACTACCCTGGTCCGGCAGACCATGGACAGGGCCGGAACGATGCGCGGCCTCCGGAGGAAGAGGGGTCGCACTCATGGGGCACTCGCTGCGATTCTCTCCGCAGATCCTGCGGCGCATCGGTGAAGAACTCGTCCAGCACCCGGACTACGGGGTCATGGAACTGGTCCGCAATGCCTACGACGCGGATGCACGGAACTGCCACATCCGCCTTGCCGACGCTGCCGAGCCGGGCGGCAGCCTCCGTGTGGTCGATGACGGCGACGGAATGACTGCCGAGGATCTGGCCTTGAGCTTCCTGTTGATCGGGAGTTCCGTCAAGACGCACGATGGTGCGCGGTACACGCGGTCGGGGCGGCGGAAGGTCGGAGAGAAGGGCTTGGGCCGAATCTCGGCGTTGCGCCTGGGGCACCGTGTGTCCGTCCGCACCAAGCCGCGTTCGGAACCCGGTGCCGAATACGCCCTGGACATCGATTGGGACCGCATCGACCAGGCCCAAGCAGTCGAGGACGTGCTTCACGAGGTACGGCGCACCGAAACGACAGAGGCGCCCGGTACTGAAATCGTTGTACATGACCTGCGTAAGGGCTTCGCCGAAGCGCACGCGTCCCGTTTGGCGAGGGGACTGCTTCTGGTGAGTGGGCCGCCGACGCGTGCCACCACGTTCCGTATCACCTGTGATGCCCCGGGGTTCGCCGCTCTTGAGCGCGATGTGATGAGTCCTTGGGAGCAGTTCACCGAGGCGGTGGAGTTTCGCCTGGTCGCCGAGCTTGATGAGAACGGCCAGGCCAGGGCGACGCTCTACAACTGGCGTGGCGAGCCCGAGTATCAGGGCGATCACTCCGACGTGGGACGCGGTCGTACACGGGATGCACGCGGCAAGCCCCCTGTCCTTCAGTTCCAGGCGCCGGCAGCGTTCCTGGAGGTTTGGACGTTCAACCTCAACCCCGGGGCGTCAGCTGAGCTTCGTCATGTGCAGCAGGACACCGAGGGACTGAAGTCCTGGTTGAGGCAAGTCGGCGGAATTCACCTGTTCCATCGGGGCCTTCGGGTGCAGCCGTATGGAGATCGTGGCGACGACTGGCTTGCCATCAACGTCCGAAGGGCGGGCAGTCCCGAGGGGCGTCCTTCGACAAACAACTCTTTCGGTGGAATCTGGGTCGAGGACCCTGGTGACGTCTTGCGGCCGAAGACGGACCGGAGCGGCTTCGTCGACGACGTTGCCTTCCTCGAACTACAGGCGTTTGCACGACATGCTTTGGACTGGGCGGCCGAGAAACGGCTCGACAGACGGGAGGCTCGCCGTGTCGGGAAGGTGCGCAAGACCCGGGACAAGGCCGAGGCGGCGGAAGAGGAGCTGAACCGAGTCCTCGAAGCGGCATCCGACCGCGCCCCGACACTCTTCGACAACGAAGCCGCACCTTCCGACGTAGCTCGCATCAAGATCGCCGCTCGTGACTTGGTTGCGACCAAGCAGGAGGAGATCCAGGCGCTGCGAGAAGACCTACTGCTCTACCGGACTTTGGCGACGGTGGGCACCAGCACCGCAGTGTTCGCCCACGAGTCCATCAAGCCTGCGGCTCGCATCGTCACCCTCCTCAAGTCCGTGCGAACGCGGCTTCAGCGTGTGATCACCGGCGAAGACTACGAGGCCGGATTCGCGAACCCAATCGAGAGCTCGATCAGTAGCGCCGAAACCGTCAACACCTTTGCCCGCCTGCCATTGGACTTGCTGGCCAAACGTAAGCGGCGTGCGGAGGATGTCGACGTCGACGTCGCCTGCCGGGAGACCGTGCAACTGTTCATGCCGTATCTGCGCCTGGGGCGGATCGACGTGCAACTCGACTTGGATGCCCAGCAGTCCGCAGTGCGCACAACGGTTGCGGACGTCGAATCCATCGTGTCGAACCTGCTTGCCAATGCCGCGCACGCGTTCACTCGTGAGGATGAAAGTGATCGAGATCGGATCATCCGGATCAGTACTCGCCGGGAGGGTGCCGTCGTGGCGCTGTCCGTACACGACAGCGGGCCCGGCATTCGAGGCCTGAAGGTCCACGAGATCTGGCAGCCGGGCCGAACCACGCGGGACAACGGGACTGGACTTGGTCTCACGATCGTTCGGGACATCGTCGCCGATCTCAATGGGAGCCATATAGCGCAAGAGACAGGGGAGTTGGGTGGAGCCAGTATCCTGATCGAGCTGCCTGCCACCGACGTGGTGGATACCGACACCTGACCGGGGGATCACATGGGTGTAGCCACGCTCGACCCAGGGGCCCGGATCCTTGTTCTCGACGACGACGTCGAGGATGCCGAGGCCGCAGCTGGCACCTTGCGGGATGCCGACTTCAGAGCCGATTCGCTCAGTGACAACGCGGCCGGACTGACTGTGGATTCCTTCTTGGCCGACGTCTGCGCGGGCTATGACGCCTTGGTCTGCGACCACGTGCTCAGCCGCGATCGGCGATTCGGGTTCACCGGGGCGGAATTGGTCAGTCGTGCAAATCAGCGCACAGACCGCCCGTTACCGGCTGTGCTGCTTACGAGTCATCGCGGTACCGATCAGACCGGGTCGATCAGTCGATGGTTGTCCGGCATCCCGGCCGTCGTCGACAAGCCGGAACTGACCGACGGCATCGTGCCGGCCCTCGACTACACCGTCCGCGAACTACGCGGAGACTTCAGCGAGGAGCGCCGCTGTTTCCTGACTCCGATCGAGGTGCTCGAAGTCTTCACCACTGGCGAAGTGAAACGTGCCCGAGTCGTCGTGGTGGGTTGGCACATGCAGAAGAGCGTTTGGATGCCACTGGAGCCGGCCCTGGCAGCCACCGGCCTGAACGCTGCTCAGATGGAGGGCCGTTGGCTGGAAGCGAAGGTCAACTGCAACGCGAAGCGTCCCGACGACCTCTACTACCGTGACATCACTATCGCTCCTGATCTGCCGGAGGACTGGTTCACCTCATGACTGGAGTTCGACCCCCATCTGCGATTCCCGGGACGAATGGGCTGGGGATGAGGATCCTGGATGTCGGACACGGCAACAGCGCGGTGATCTGGGATGGGACGACGTGTTCGGTCGTGGATGTGGCGCCGGGCGATCTGGTCAAGTCCGAGCTCCAGCGCCTGGGTTGCGTTAGGATCGAGCACTTGGTCGTCTCACATTCCGACAGTGACCACGCTGGCGGGGCGGGCAACGTAATCGTGGACGATGCTCGGACCATCGGCACGGTCTGGTACAACGCAGATGGCGACAAGAACACGGCGGTCTGGGAGAGGCTTCACCGCGCCATTTACACACGCAAGCGTATGGGGGGCCTGGACGGTCACCAGGCCATCCATACCGAGATCGGTCAGGAACTGCACAACGGGCGAGCCTGGCTGGAAGTCGTACATCCGAGCATCGTCATGGCTGGCACCGGACCGACCAAACGCCATCGGACGTTGGGGCGCCTCACGGCCAACACAGTCTCGGTTGTGGTCAAGGTGCACTTGGACAAGGTTCCGGCCGTGCTCCTAGCCGCCGACATCGACGCCGTTGCGTTGCGGGCGCTTGAGGAGGTCGAGAGTGACTTGTCGGCCCCCGTCCTGGTGTTTCCGCATCATGGAGGTCGTCCGGGTCACGCCGACCCGGCACGCTTCGCCGAACGAATGACACAACTGGTCGCGCCGAAGGTGGTGGTCTTCTCCATTCTCAGCGGTGGACGTACCAACAATCCGCATCCTGACGTGGTTGCAGCGGTACGCAAGGCCGCTCCGGATGCCCACATTGCCTGTACACAGGTTTCACGGCACTGCCACAGCCTCGCCGGACCCCTACCTGACGACCACTTGGCTGCCGGGGAGGCAGCGGGTCGCAGCAAAGGCCGTTGTTGTGTCGGGAGTCTGACAGTGACCAAGACCGACGCGGGACTGGAGTTCGAACCCCTTCTGCCGGAACACGCGTTGTTCGTCTCGCAGCACGTGAACGCGCCGATGTGTCGGACGCCCGTCCTGCCGATGCCGCGCGTGGGTGACGCTCCGGGCTGCTGACCTCGGACAGCCTGTATTGCCGACCGCGGTGTATCGCGGCCCCTGGATGCTGCAGAATGCGATGCACGAAGATCGACGGCGTGAATGTTGCCGGATCGCACCTGGGGACAGGGGACTGAGGGTGGGGACCGCAAAGTACGCGGAGTTCGTGTTCGGGCTATCGCAGCTCGTCGAAGACGCCGTGTCGGACCGCTGGTCACGTATCGAAGACGACGTGCACCATGCGCTCAACGGGCAGGCCGCATCCGAAGCACGTCGTCTGGTGCCTCGCGAAACGCGCCGTGCGATTGGCTGCTTCTTCACCGCAGGACTGATTCGACGCGAATTCGACACTCTTATGCGGTCGGAACATGATGGACAGGAACTCTTTTGGGACCCCACATGCGGCGCCGGTGACCTGTTGCTCTCTGCGGCCGGCGGACTGCCGTTGGCCGAAAGCCCGGCGCTGACGGTGCACAGGTGGGCTTCCCGGCTCAGGGGAACTGATCTGCATCAGCCGTTCATCGATGCTGCGCGGCTCCGTCTTCTGCTACTCGTTCTGTATCGGCATCGTGAACGTGGAGACCTTGGGGGTCTGTCCGCGATTCAGGTGGCGCGCGCGTTCCCTGGACTGACACAGGGCGACGGCTTGACTGAGCTGCGGACGGCAGCCGGGGGGCGCTCCGGACGGGCGGTCCACCTGCTGCTCAACCCTCCGTATGGACCCGCTGCCGCACCCGCTGCCTGTTCTTGGTCGACTGGTAGGACGTCTTCGGCCGCACTGTTCACTGCGGCGGCGGTGGATGTGCTCGGCCGACGAGGAAGGATGACTGCCGTACTCCCCGATGTGCTTCGCAGCGGCAGCAGATACCGAGCCTGGCGTGCCCACATCGACGAGCGCGTGTCTGTGGAAGAGATCCGTTCGAACGGACAGTTCGATGACTATACGGACATCGATGTCTTCACGATGACGGCGGTTCGTCGTACTGGTGCGGTCGTGTCGCGTGATGCCGGATGGCAGACCGGTACAGCGGGAGACGAGGGGACTGCGACCGTCGGCGATTCATTTACCGTGTCCGTTGGACCCGTCGTCGACAATCGTGACGTGCGAGAGGGTCCCCTGGTGCCGTATCTGACGGCACGCCAACTCCCTCCCTCGGATTCGATGGGAATGCCTGAGCGTACGCGTCGATTCAACGGGAAACTGCTAACGCCCCCGTTCGTGGTCGTGCGCCGCACCTCTCGTCCAGGACAGGGCGTCGGCGGACGTCCGCGTGGCGCGGGAGTTCTGGTGTTGGGTGATCAACCGTTGGCTGTTGACAACCACTTGATCACATTGGTTCCGACGAAGCGGGTGGGCCGCGGGGTGCGCCAGTGTCGAGATCTGTTGCGCACGCTCGGCAGCCCGTCGACCGCCGAGTGGCTGGACGAGCGCATTCGTTGTCGGCATCTGACGGTCTCGGCGGCAAAGTCGATCCCATGGGCTGGATGACTGGTCCGCATGTTCCGTCCCGGAGGGGAACCAGAGGCACAGCCTCGGCCGATTCCGAGGCGGAGTAGAACAGATGGTTGTCGCTCATCTGCGACGCCGGCAGATGGCCGCTCACTGGCTCATGCCACGCCCCCGCAACGACGACGAAACGGCGATGGGGCCCTCGGTGAACCGAGGGCCCCATCGCCGTTTCGCAAGGTGCGCCGCCAGGGACTCGAACCCCGGACCCGCTGATTAAGAGTCAGCTGCTCTAACCAACTGAGCTAGCGGCGCTTGCGTTGCGTGGGAAACATTAGCAGGGGTCGGCGGCGATCGAAAATCGACACCCTTCGACACTCTTGCGTCCTGCGCCGGATGGCTCAGGGGGGCGCACATGGAGCGTGACGAGGGCGCGCAAGGTCCCCCGTAGGACTTCTTTGAGGACACGGGGAGGACGCCCTTTTCCAGACATCCGCAAAGAGGTCCCCCGGCCAGTCTCACGGCGGGTACCGTCGGCATCACAGCCTGCACAGCACACCGCACGTCGTAACCGGGAGGGCCGATGGCCATGCGGCAGGGGGCCGGTCCTTCGTCCGGGAATGTCCGGCTCAAGGCCCTACGGCACTCGCATGGCTGGGTTTCCCAGCAGCAATTGGCCGACGCCTTCGAGAAGAAGGCCCTCGAATGCGGGCTTCGCCTCGGCGTCAGCGTGCGACAGGTGCGACGGTGGGAAAGCGCGGATCCGCCCTGGCCGACCCCCGATTATCAACAGGTCCTACAAGCTTTGTTCGAACGGCCGTTGACCGACCTCGGGTTCACTCCGCCATGGCAGGCCGAGCTGGCCGAGTACGGCGAGAGCTTCGTCGATCCGTCTCCCGTCGCCGAGCAACCGCCCGTCCCACCGGTGTTCCCGGCGCCCACCCGGGAAATCGGGCGGGCGCCCGAGCACGGGGAGCAGCAGGGCTACGGCGAGGCGCGCGTCCGTCGGCAGCCACCGCCCACCGGCGGACCGGTCGGCGGGGCGATGGTGGTGCCCATCGCCCCGGCCCCCGGGGGCAACCGCCAGGTGCCGCCGGCCCGCTCCGGCCCGGTGCCCCCTCCCGGCCCCGTGCCGCCCCCGCGCCCGGTCCCGCCACCCGGTCCGGTGCCGCCGCCCGGGCCCGCGATCGTGCCCCCCCGGACCTCGGTGGAGACCGGCCCCACCGTGGTCGGCGGCCGGCGTCTGGAGGGCGACGGCCCCGGTCCGCCCGGCCTGCCGGTGCGCCCGCCGCTGCGGGTGATCGGCTCGCCGGTCGCCGAGCCGCCCGCCCGCACGCTGGAGATCGCCACCCCCGCGGTGCTGCGCCAACTGCTCCGGGACACCCCCGACCCGGGCCCACTCGCGGTGCCGATGCACTCGCGGGCCGGCCGGCTCACCGTGGTCGGCGCGGACCAGTACGCGATGCTCACCCGCACCTACCGACAGATGTATTGGGTCGCCCCCGCCGCCATCGCCTACCCGTCGGTGATCGCCCACGTGCGGCTGGGCACCCAACTGCTCAACGCCCCCGGCCCCCCCCGGGCCCGCCGGATCCTGGGCGCCTCGCTCGCCGAGACCGCGATGCTGGCCGGCCGGATGGCCTTCTTCGATCTGGACCGCCCGCACGACGCACAGGACCACTACCTGGTCGCCTACCGCGCCGCCAACGAGGCCGGCGACACCCTGCTCGCCGCCGCGGTGCTCGCCCACACCGCGTTCATCCCCGCCTTCGACGCGGCCCCCTCCGCCGCGCAGGACATCCTGGACTTCGCACGCAAGACGGCTACGCGCGGTGCGCCGATGGTGATGCTCGCGTGGTTCGACGCGGTGCAGTCCGAATTCGAGTCGCTGCGCGGCACCCCCGAACGCGGGCTGCACCTGCTCGACCGGGCCGAGGACCTGCTGTGCCACCCGGACAACACCCCCACGCCGCCGTGGCTGGACTTCTTCGACGCCTCCCGGCTGTGGGGCTTTCGCGGCAAGGCCGAACTCACCGCCCGCCGGATGGACCAGGCCCAGGGCTCGCTCAACGACGCGTTGCAGAACCTGCCGCCCAACGCCGACAAACAGCGCGCGGTGATGTACGCCGACCTGGCCGAGGCGGCCTTTCAGGCCGGTCAGGTGGACGAGGCGTGCGGCCGACTGTTCCAGGCCGCCGACATGTTGCGAGTGCACTGGTATTCGATGGCGATGGAGCGGGTGCGGGTCACCCGCAAGCAGTTGGAGCCGTACAAGAACTCGGTCGCGGTGCGCCAACTCGACGAGGTGCTGGAATCGTTCAGCGAACTCGCGCCCACCGACGAGACCGGGTTCGTGGCGCTGCCCGGGGCCGACGAACAGAGCTGAATTCCCCCTGTCGGTGACATGGTCCACACTGACCCGGGACCGGACGGTTCGACGACGAAAGCCGTACACGAGACATGCGCACGACGGGTACCACCGGCGCGATCGCCGGCAGGCTGGAGCAGTTGCGCGGCACACTGCCCACCCGCAATCACAACGCACGCACGGTCGCGGCCCTCGCGGCCAATCCGGGCTGCGCCCGCCGGGGCGTGCTGGACGCGGCCGGCATCGAGAAGACCGTGCTCGCCGACCGACTCGGCTTCCCGGCCCGATACGGCGGTCGCTCGCCGTTCGCGATCGGCCGCGGCAACGTGTTCGAGGCCCGGGTCAAGGCGGACGGCGGCACCGAACTGCGTCGACTGCTCGCCGAGACGCTGGGCGCGCACCCGGACGCCGGCGCGCTGATCGACGTGGACCACGAGAGCGCCGGTCGGCCGAGCCGCGAGGAGCGGGTGGCCCGCACCCGCGACGCACTGGCCCGGGCCGCCCGCGGCGAACCGGACGCGTGCGCGATCCTGGACCACCCGCTGCTGCCGCTGGACGTGGCCGGCCGACGCGCCTACCTGGAACCGGACGCGATGGCCTGCCGGGTGGCCGGCCGGCTGTACGTGGTGGAGATCAAGTCGTTCGCGATCATCGACGGGTCCGCCGACCCGGGCAAGCTCGCCTCGGCCACCCGCCAGGCCGCGGTCTACGTGCACGCGCTGCGCCGACTGGCCGCCGAGCTGGGCCTGGACCCGGACGTGGTGGCCACCGACATCGTGCTGGTGTGCGCGCAGGACTTCTCCAATCGTCCGGTCGCCGTCGTGCTCGACGTACGGCGCGAACTGGCCACCACCCGGCGTCGGTTGGAGCGCCTGTCCGGCGTGGAGGAACTGCTCGGCGAACTGCCGGAGACGCTCACCTTCGACGTCGACGGCGAACTGGTCGGGGCGGCCGTCGCACGGGTGCCCGCCGCGTACGTGCCGGACTGTCTGTCCGCGTGCGAACTCGCGCTGTTCTGTCGGGACGAGGCCCGCGGTTGTGCTCCCGGCGGCGGCAGCGTCGGCACGCTGGGCACCTCGGTGCGCGGTGCGCTGGGCGGGATCGAGGACATCGCCGACGCACTGGCCCTGGCCGACGGCCGGCGCGCGGCCCGGCCCGGCGAGGAGGACGTGGCCCGGCTGCTCCGTCGGGCCCAGGCGCTGCGCGCCGAGGTGCTGGGGGCGGCGGAGCCCGGGTCCCGGGCGCCCGGGACCGAGGTACCGCTCTCCGAGGTGTCGGGCGGTGTCCGGTGAGCGCGATCGCCGCGCTCGGTCGGCTGCGGGCCGCCGCGACCGGGGTGGCCCAACCGGCCGCCACCGTGCGTCACCGGCATCTGTCCGCCGGGCCGCTGGTGCTGGTGCCGTATGTGCTCGCGGGCGAGGCGTTCGCGCCGTTGGCCGTGTTGGTCGGCACCGACCGGGACCGGCCGCATCTGCTCGCGGTGCCGCAACCGCGGGACCGCGACCGGCGGTTCGCACACGCGGCCGAACTGGGTCGGTTGTTGCTGCCCTACCTGGGCGCGTTCGCGGCCGAGACGGAGACGATCGAGCGGCGGAGCGAGGACCCGTACGAGCGCAGCCTGGACGCGCCGCAGGTGCTGGTGCCCACGGCGGGCGGTGTCGAGTATCTGCGCCTGCTCGGCCGGTCCACCCGATTCCGGCGCACCGACGGCGAGTTCGCGGTGGCCCAGGAGGTGCCGCTGCTCGGCCGGTGGAGCACGTGGCTCGCGGATCGGGCCGGAGTGCCCGGATCGAGTGTGCTGTTGGCGATGACCGACCTGCTCACCCAGGCGTGGGTGACCGGACAGAGCGCGCTGGAGGACGGTGACCTGGCCGCGCTGCTCGCCTGGATCGACCCGCCGGCCGGGCAGCGCGGCGATCGGGCGGCGCGTGCGGTCGAGGGTGGTCCGACCGCGGGGCCGGCGACCGATCCGGCGTTCGACGAGCGGCTGGTGCCGTTGATCGCCGCCTTCGACGACGCGGTGGCGGCGGAGCGGGACGAGGCCGCGGAGCGGGACGAGGCCGATGCGGCCGGTGGCGCCCGGACCGACCTCGGACCCCGCGGTCGGGACGCCGAGCAGGCGATCCGGGATGCGTTGGCCGCCGAGTTGTTGCCCACCTGGGATCGCGTCTGGCGCGGGGTGGAACTGCTTCGCGCACTGCCTTCGGGCGCGTCGGTGGCCGGGCGATGGGAGGCGGATCGGGCCTCGTACAGCTTCTTCGCCGCCGCGCTGGCCGACCCCGAGTCCCGCCCGCAGCCGCGCGTTCCCGGAGCGATCTCGGCCGCCGCGCAACTCGCGGGCAGGGAACGGGCGCAGGCCCGACTGGATGCCGAACAGGTGCGCGACGACCCGCTGTTGATGGCCGCCGTCCGGCTCGCGGGCGAGGCGTTCCGGGGCGAGTTGGGCGCGGTGGACGCCGAGCGCATGGTCGCCGAGCCCGGGAAGAAGACCGCCCGCCCGCGTCCGATGTTGACCTTCGCCACCGACGACGAACCGCTGTTCGGGCCGGGCACCGACCTCGCGTGCGTCGAACGCCCGGACGCCAAGGCGCGGGTCCTGGCCACCGAGCCCGGTCGGGTCGTACTGGAACTGCGCGGTGGCATGGGCGGCGGCAAGGCACCCAAGCCGGGCAGCGTGCCCGAAGTGGGCGAAGTCCTTTGCTGGACCTCGCTGATCGCCGAATTCCGGCGCGGCCCGGACTGGCCCGACGTCGAGGACACCCCGTGGACGCACGGCGGCCCGCCGCCCGTGCCCGAACCGGAGGCCGCCCCGGAGGCGGACGACGACGCGTTGGAGGATTGGTCGTGACGGCTGTGGCCACCGTTCGTCCCGAAGGCGACCCGGCCGCGCTTGCCGCCGCCGCGACCGACGCCGTGCTCGCCGATCTCGCCTCCGGCGCGCATCGCGGTGTGGTGGTCGACTCGCCGCCCGGCGCGGGCAAGTCGACGCTGGTGGTGCGCGCGGCGGGGGAGTTGGCCCGGGGCGGCGAGCGGCTGATGATCGTCGCGCAGACCAACAACCAGGTGGACGACCTGCTGGTCCGGCTGGTCGAGGAGCACCCGGGGTTGGCCGTGGGCCGGTTGTCCGCCACCGGGTATCGGCTGCCGCCCGCGCTGGTGGGCAGCTCGGTGTCGAACGCGGAGAAGGCCGAGGCGCTGGACGCGTGTGTGGTGGTGGTGGCCACCGCCGCCAAGTGGGCGCTCGTGCAGGATCGGCGTTGGCCGTGGGCGATCGTGGACGAGGCGTACCAGATGCGGTCGGACGCGCTGCTGCTGGTGGCCCGACTGTTCGACCGGGCGCTGTTCGTCGGCGACCCCGGCCAACTCGACCCGTTCGCCACCGTGGACACCTCGCGCTGGCACAGCCTGAGCTACGACCCCTCGCAGAGTGCGGTGGTGGTGCTCCGACGGCACAACCCGGACCTGCCGGTGCATCGACTGCCGGTGTCCTGGCGGTTGCCGGCGAGCGCGGCGCCGCTGGTGTCCGAGGCGTTCTACCCGTTCACCCCGTTCCGTTCCGGCACCGGTCCGGGCGAGCGGCTGCTGCACTTCGGTGCGGCGGTCGAACACGACGCGTACGACGCGGCCGTGGACGTTGCGGCGAAATCCGGCTGGGGCCTGCTGGAGTTGCCCGCGCGGTTCACCGCGGCCGCCGACGAGGAGGCGGTTCGGGCGGTCGCCACGCTGGCCGCGCGGCTGCTCGCGCGGGGCGGGACCACGATCGGCGAGCGCACGCCGGACGGGGTGCCGCTGGACGCGTCCCGGATCGCGATCGGGGTCAGCCATCGCGAGCAGCGGGCCCGGATCGAGTCGGCGCTGCGCGACCTGGGTGCGGCGGACGTCGTGGTGGACACCGCGAACCGGCTCCAGGGCCGCGAGTTCGACGTGACCGTGGTGCTGCATCCGCTGTCCGGTCGGCGCGACGCGACCGAGTTCCACCTGGAGACCGGCCGGTTGTGCGTGCTGGCCTCGCGGCATCGGCACGCGTGCCTGGTGGTGGCCCGGGCGGGCATCCCCGACCTGCTCGACGCGCATCCCACCGCCGACCCGGTGCACCTGGGCGTGCCGGTCAGCTTCCCGGACGGCTGGGAGGCGAATCAGGCGGTATTGGCCGAACTCGCCCGGCACCGGGTCGCCCTGCCCGGATGAACACATCCGAACGCCGGCCGGGCCGAGCCCGACCGGCGTTCACGGCCCGGAATCCGCGCCGGCGCTACTCGCCGCGCTCCAACAACAACTTTCGGCCGTGCTCGATCATCTTCGCCGTGTACTCCTCGCCCCAACCCGCCCGCGCCGCGACCTGAGCCGTCGTCAGATGGTCGAAGCGATTCGGATCCGCCATCCGCGCCACGGCCATCGCCTGATAGTCCACCGCCCGGTCGGCCGCCGCGCGAAACGCCTCGGCCAGGTCCGTCGAGCGGGCCAGCACCTCCTGGGGATCGGTCAGATCGTCCAGGTCGAAGAAGCGTTCGTCGGGCGGCTCGGGTACCGCGGGCTCGAACAACAGCGGCGCGGGCCGCATACGGGGCTTGCGCGACTCGGACGGCATGCGCGGATTCCTTCCGACAGTGCAGACGTGCTGACGACGAATACGGACGGGGGGAGCAACGGGATCGGCCGAAACCGGCCCGCAAGATCCCGCGCCCTTGCCATTGTCGCCAACCGGACGCCATCCGAAAGACCCTTGCCCGAAAGAGGGACGACAGCCCGGGACCCGCGCCGATAAACCCCGAATCGGGGGTGTCGACCCGGTACCGCCGGGTGGTTTCGGCGGCCGGTAAACCTCGCGGAGCCGGTCCGGACAAGCGGATGCGCCCCCTCGCGCAGTGGCGAGGGGGCGCATCGCGTCTTACCGGTACCGGCCGGGTCGAGCAGGTATTGGGGGAGCCGCTCGTGATGTCAGGTCCCCGACCGGTACGTCCTGTGGGGCGACTTCAGATCGCCTGTTGGTGGCGCTCGGCGAGCGCGCGGGCGGCCTCGGCGATGGCCGCGCGCACGTGCCGCAGCGTCGTCAGGCGGTTGTCGGGCGTCGGCGGTACGAGCCACACCAGCGGTCCGTCGTTCTGCTCCGGGGGCGGCGGGAAGGTGATCCACGCCCCCCGCCCGTGGTGGCGCGGGCCGAGCCGGCGCTCGCGCGGCCGCATCGGCATCACCGTGGTCGGCGGTACGAGGAAGCCGATCCGGCGGTAACGGCGGTCGAAGATGACCGGGCCGACCGGCACGCGGTGTGCGTGCAGCGTGGCCAGGGCCTCGCGGCCGAGTCGGTCCTCCACCTCGATCACGTCGAACGTCTCGCCGGCCGCGACCAGGCGAGGGGCGTACGGGTTCCGAAGCGCGTCCTGCGGCAGCGCTGCCAGCGTCGTTCGGTTCACGTCGGCGTCCATCGGTGAGGCGGTCCTCTCGTTTCGTCTGGAAACGGAATCGTCCTCGGGGGCCGGGAGGTCCTCGAAGCGTCCTCTTCGTCCTGCACGAGCCCGAAGCGTCCGACTTTCGGGGCGTCCGCTTCTGCCTTAGATGCAACCAGGTCGGCACACCGTGTGACGAGGCCCGCGGTGGGACTCCTGCAGGACGCGCTGAGGACTCTTGCCGCTCTAACGGGCTAGAGGCATGACGCCGCAGGTGGGACGGGGTCACGATCGAGATCCAGCACGGAGCGGTCGGGCCCGGTGTACCGCGTGATCGGGTCCACGCAGTCATGTCCGTCACCACGACGCGTATGGGAGGACGCGGTGCAACGACGAACCTTTCTGGCCGGCGCCGCCGTCGCCGGCCTCACCGCCAAGAGTTCCGCTTCCGCCGCATACGCCTCCTCGGGGTCGGCGGCCTCTCTCCCCGATCCCACCGCCTATGTCGCCACCACCGCCCGGCTCCGGTCCCGCTACTGGATCGAGGAACCCGGGCGGTTGCTTCCGGTGGTGGCCGAACACGCCCGCAACGGTGCCCGGCTGCTGGCCGAGGGGCCGGAGGGGGCGCACTATTCCGCGATCGCGGAGACCGCGTTGCTCGCTTCGCGGATCGCCTTCTTCGACCTGAGCCTGCGCGGGCCGCATGTGCGGCGCTGGCAGGACCTCGCGCTGGACGCGGCGGACCGGGGCCGGGACGGCTCGTTGGCCGCCGCCGTCCTCGGACACATGGCGTTCGCGCCCGCCTGGACCGGGCGGGGCGCGGAGGCCCGGGACACGCTGGCCGCCGCGCGCGAACGCACCACGAGCGGCGACGCCGGGCCGACGCTGCGGGCGTGGTTGGACGCGATCGCGGCCGAGGCGGAGGTCCGGCTCGGCACACCGGACGCGGCCTTCCCGCTGCTGGATCGTGCCGCCGATACGTACGCGCCGCCGGAGACGCCCGGGTCGTGGACGGCGGACGGGCCGCCGGCCTGGCTGGACTGGTTCTCCGCGGCCCGTCTGGAGGGCTTCCGGGGGGCCGCGGAGGTGGCGGCCGGGCGCTCGGCCGAGGCGCGGGCCAGTCTGGAACGCACACTCGCCGGATTGCCGGCGGACAGCCACAAGCAGCGGGCGATGACGCTGGCCGAACTGGCCGCGACGGCGGTCGGGGCGCGCGAGCCGCAGGATGCCTGTCGGCTGTTGGAGGAGGCGTTGGATCTGGTCGGTGTGCAGGGGTATGCGACGGCGGTGGATCGTATGCGCACGGTGCGGGCTTCGCTGGCGCCGTGGGCTCGGGAGTCCTTCGTCCGGGAGATCGACGATCGCCTGCACTCGGGCGGCGGGGCGCGGGCGGAGGAGGGCTCGGCGTGACCATGGTCGGCGCCTCGGGTGGCCTCAAACGCCGGCCGGGCTGGGTTCGCCTCATGCGCCGGCGGGGCTGAGTGGCCTCAAGCGCCAGCCGGGCTGGTTCGCCTCATGCGCCGGCGGGGCTGAGTGGCCTCAAACGCCGGCCGGGCTGGTTCGCCTCAAGCGCCGGCCGGGCTGGGTTCGCCTCATGCGCCGGCGGGGCTGAGTGGCCTCAAACGCCGGCCGGGCTGCTTGGCCTCAAACGCCGGCCGGGCTGGGTTCGCCTCATGCGCCGGCGGGGCTGAGTGGCCTCAAGCGCCGGCCGGGCTGGTTCGCCTCAAACGCCGGCGGGGCTGAGTGGCCTCAAGCGCCGGCCGGGCTGATTTGCCTCATGCGCCGGCGGGGCTGAGTGGCCTCAAGCGTCGGCCGGGCTGTGTGGCCTCGGGCGTCGGCGAGGTTGAGTGGGTTGGCCGCAGGTGCCGGTCGGGGTGGAGTCTGTCGGGCCGGCCGGGCTCGTTGGTTTGTTGCCCGGCCGGTTTGTGTTGGGGTGGCCGGTCAGGGTTCCGTGATGCCGTTGATGCGGGCTACTGCGGCGGGGAGTTCGCCGAGGGATTCCAGGCGTAGGTCGGTGACCGCGAGGAGTTCGGGGTCGTCGGCGGTGAGGTAGCCCCAGGGGCCGCGGCGGACGTGGGCGGTGCGGAGGCCGGTGAGGTGGGCCGGGCGGACGTCGTTGTCGAGGCGGTCGCCGACGTAGAGGATCTCCTCGGCGGGGCACGGGCACTCGGCCACGAGGCGCTCGAAGAAGGCGGGCTCGGGCTTGCTGATGCCCCAGTCGTCGGAGGTCGCGAGCAGGTCCACGCCCAGGTCGAGGCCGCGCAGGATGACGCCCGCGTTCACGGTCTGATTGCCGACCACGCCGAGCCACAGGCGCTGGTCGCGCAGGGCCTTCAGGCACGGTCGGGTGTCGGCGTAGAGGTCTTCCTCGCCGAACCATTCGGGAAAGCCCGCCGCGGTGCGCGCGGCTCGTTCCGCGGTCAGGTCGAAGCCGGGCCGAAAGCGCTGGAACACCTCGCGATAGTCGAGGCCCTGCGCGATCACCGCCCCGAAGGTGGCCGCGAACGTGTGTCGGGGCACTCCGAGCCAGTCGGCCCACGTGCCGTATTCCCGCGTTTCGTCGACCAGGGTCTCGCCCACGTCGAACACCACGGCGCTGATTCGCATTACCGCTCCCCGCTGTCGTCGCCTGCCGGCCCCGTCTCCGGTTCGCCGTACCCTCCGTCCACCATGCGGGGTCCGGGCCTGTCAGGCCGAGCCCGACCGGGTTCGTCCGCCGTTGTGGCGGATTGTCCGATCGGCATGTGCCCGATGACGGAATCCTTGCCGTTGCCGGGCGCGGGAACACCCAGAAGGTACCGCTTGCCTGGGAGGCAAGCGACGTTCGGAAGTCGTATCCGGCCGATCTTGATCGAAATCGTTTTTCGATCGCGATTCGGCGTGATCAAGCGGCGTTTCTTTGATCGACCTCGATCGGTTGAACAGACTTTTCCGACCCCGCTCGGCGCATCGCCACCCCGTTGCGTACCCGGTCCACGCCGCGCAGGACCCACGGCGACGCGAGCGCGCCCAGCCCCATCACCGCGAGTCCCGCGACCACGTCCGCGAGGTAGTGGTTCGCGGTGCCCAACACCACCACGACCACGAAGAGCGGGTACAGCACGCCCAGGACCCGCAGCCCCCGACCGCGACCGTGCCGCCACAACTGCCACCCGCACCACGCGGCCCAGCCGACGTGCAGGGACGGCATCGCCGCGTACTCGTTGGTCATGTGCTCCATGCCGCGCGGCGCACTCGCGCCCTCGCCCCACCAGCCCCAGGACGCGAAGTGCGCCATGGTGTCGGTGAAGCCGTCGATCATCCGCGGCGGCGCGGTCGGGAAGAGCATGAAGCCCGCCAGCGAGACCACGGTCGCGATCGCCAGCGTGGTGCGCGCGCCCCGGTAGCGCTCCGGTCGGGACCGCCACAGCCAGAACAGCACCAGCGGGGTCACCACGTAGTGCAGCGTCGCGTACGCGTAGTCGCAGACCACGCCGATGAACACGTGGTTGGTGACGACCTGGTTGAGCAGCCGTTCGGGATCGAGGTGGGTGAGCGATTCGACGTGCAGTATTCGCTCGGCGTTGCGCATCGCGGCGTCCACGTCGCCGCGGACCACGAGCCGACTGAGCGAGTACGCCTCGTACAGCACCGCGATCAGCAGCAACTCGGTCCACCAGCGCGGGCGCCGGCGGACCGTGGTGGGGGTTGAGGGCATCCGTCCAGTCTGCAACACCCGTTGCCCGAACCCGGCACCGCGTCCGAGGGATCCCGGCCGATGCCCGCTCTCGCGGCCATTGATGACACGTGTCACACATGATAGAACGTGTTTCACTTTTGTGGCGGGGCAGGGCAGCCGCCGACAACAGGGCGGGGACCGGACGTCGGCAGGGACGCCCGGCCGCGCCGGTCGCACCTTGCGACATGGATACCGGAGGTTGTCGTGTCCGACTCCGACGAGGTCACCCGTCCGCAGACGAGTACGCGGGACCTGGCGACGGTGCACGATCAACTGCTCGCCTGGTTGACCGGCCGCCTGCCCGAGGGCGCGGCGCCGGAGATCTCCGAGCTCAAGGCCCCCTCCGGCAACGGCATGTCCAGCGAGACGCTGCTGTTCGACGCGACCTGGACCGTGGCCGGCGAGCGCCGCACCGAGCGCTGTGTGGTGCGGATGCGGCCGTCGATGGACGCCAAGCCGGTCTTCCCGACCTACGACCTGGACAAGCAGTACGCGGTACTGACCCTGGTCGGCGAGCGTTGTTCGATCCCGGTGCCCGCGCTGCTGTGGAACGAGCCGGACGAGGGTCCGCTCGGCGCCCCGTTCTTCGTGATGCGCCGGGCCGAGGGCGCCGCGCCGCCGGACGTGATGCCGTACACGATCGACGGCTGGATGCTCGCGGCCACGCCCGAGCAGCGCCGCCGGCTCCAGGAGGAGTCCGTCGCCGTCGTCGCCGCGATCCACGAAATCGCCGTGACTCCCGAGGAACTGGCCTTCCTCCAGTACGACGGTGCCGGGGAGACCGCGCTGCGCCGGCATCTGGACGACCTGCGCGCGTTCTACGAGTGGGGCATCGAGGGGCAGCGCGTCCCGCTCCTGGACCGTGCGTTCGCCTGGCTGGAGGACAACTTCCCGGTCGAGGTCGGCCCGGACGTGATCAGCTGGGGCGACGCACGGATCGGCAACATCCTGTACGTGGACTTCGAGCCGACCGCGGTCCTGGACTGGGAGATGGCCGCCGTCGGCCCGCGCGAGCTGGACATCGCCTGGATGATCTTCATCCACGCGTTCTTCCAGGACATCGCCACCCGCTACGGGATGCCGGGCCTGCCCGACCTCATGCGCACCGAGGACGTGTGCGCCCAATACGAGAAGCTCACCGGTTACGCACCGCGCGACATGCGGTACTTCGAGATGTACGCGGCGGTGCGGCACGGTGTGGTGATGGCCCGCATCGCGCACCGTCAATGGCACTTCGGCGAGCGTGAGCAACCGGCCGACCTGGACGAGACGGTGCTGCACCGCGGCCTGATCGAGGCGATGATCGCCGGCACCTACTGGGAGCGCGCCGACGGGAACTGACGCCCGGTCATCGCGACCCGCACACCCGTCGCGCGCCGGGTGCGCCCCCCGAGCCCGGCGGGTGCGCACCCGGACAAGATCCCGAGGGGTTAGGCTGGCCTCTTCACCATCATCCGAAACGGGCGCCGTGATCCGTGCGGGTGATCGTGTGTGACGGGCGACATCACGCGGACACGGTCCGTGTTGTTGTCGGTAGCATGAATCACCGGGGGCGACTCCGGGGGTAGCTGCCGGAGGTGCCGCATGACGATCGGGGGACTCGACCCGCCGGCCGGTGCGGGTGTGCCCAAGGGTGCGCCGCGAGCCGAGGGTGACGTTCCGAGCCGGAGCATGTCCGACCGCGTCGGACGACTCTCCCGCCGGCCTGTCCAACAACCCATCCAACGACTGGGTCTGGCCGCGGTCACCTTCCTCACCGGAAGCCGCCGACGCACGCCGGACGCGGTCGAACCGCTGCTCCAGGTGCATCGGGTGCACCACCCGAAGGCTGACGTGACGGCCATTCAGGAGGCGTACGCGGTCGCGGAGTTGTCCCATCGCGGGCAAATGCGCAAGAGCGGCGAGCCGTACATCACCCACCCGCTCGCGGTGGCCACCATCCTGGCCGAGCTGGGCGCGGACAGCACGACGCTGGTCGCGGCGCTGCTGCACGACACCGTCGAGGACACCGACCTGACCCTGGAAGAGGTCCGCGCGGCGTTCGGCGACGACGTCACGCACCTGGTCGACGGGGTGACCAAGCTGGAGCGGGTCGACCTGGGTGACCGGGCCGAGGCCGAGACGATGCGCAAGATCATCGTGGCCACCGGCCGGGACCTGCGGGTGACGGTGATCAAGCTGGCCGACCGGCTGCACAACATGCGCACGATCCGATATCGCCGCCGGGCCAGCCAGATCCGCACCGCCGAGGCCACGCAGGAGGTGTTCATCCCGCTCGCCGAGCGGTTGGGCATCCACGTGCTCAAGTCGGAGCTGGAGGACATCGTCTTCGCCACGCTCCGGCCCGAGGAGCACGCCGCGACCGCGCGCACCGTCGGCGCGAGCCAGGCGGCCACCGACGAGGCCGTGTCCAAGCTGTGCACGACCGTCAAACGCGCGCTGCGCGATGCCGGGATCGAGGCGGAGGTATCGCCGCGCGCGCGGCACCACGTATCCGTACGCCGAGTACAAAAGCGGCGCGGGCGCGAGGAACTGGGTCCGTTCGACCTCTCCCGGCTGATGATCGTGGTGGACGCGGACACCGACTGTTACGGCGCGCTCGGCGTACTGCACACCTGCTGGTCGCCGATCGCGGGCGAGTTCAAGGACTACATCGCCACCCCCAAGTTCAACCTCTACCAGTCGCTGCACACCGCGATCACGCTGCCCGAGGGCGACAAGGTCGAGGTGCTCATCCGTACCCGGCGCATGCATCGCCTGGCCGAGTTCGGCGTGGTCGCGCACACCGGCAAACCGGACACCGGGCCGGACGCCCCCGAGCAGCTCGCGTGGCTGCACCGACTGCTCGCGTGGCAGGGCGGCATCCCGGACGCGCACGTCTTCTGGAGCTCGCTGACCGCCGACCTGTCGGCGGACCGCGAGCTCCTGGTGTTCACCCCCGGTGGCCGCCCGCTCACCCTGCCCGCCGGGTCCACGTGTGTGGACGCGGCCTATGCGATCGACGAGCAGACCGGCCACCGATGTATCGGCGCGCAGATCAACGGCCGCCTGGTGGCCCTGAGTTCCGTCCTGGCGGACGGCGAGACGGTGTCCATCATCACCGCCCCTCCCGGCGCCGCGGCACCGTCCAAGGAATGGCTCTCGTTCGTCCGCAGCCCGCTGGCCCGAGTCGCGATCGAAGCCTGGCTGGCCAAGTACCCGCAGGGCCTGGAGGGTCGGATCGACCCCCTGCTGGCCCCGCCGCTGGGCAATCTGGCCGCCGCCGGCGAGGCCGCCCAGAGCGCACCCGCGACCGTCCCGGCCCCGGCCGGGCCCCCCGGCGACGCCGCGCAGGCCCCGGTACGGACCAGGCGCCCACTGTCCGACCCCGGCGAGGCCGTGGTCAGCGTGCCGGGATCGCCCGGAGCGCCGGTGCGACTGGCCCGCTGCTGCACCCCGGTCCCGCCGGACGAACTCGCCGGCTTCGTGATCCGCGGCGGCACCGTCGCGGTCCACCGGGCCGACTGCACCAACGTGCAACAGATGCGCCGCGCGGGCCGCGACGTGGTCGCCGCGTCGTGGCTGCCGCACCAGGCCGACCAGGGCTACCGGGTCACCGTGCAGATCGAGGCCCTGGACCGCCCCCGGCTGCTCGCCGACGTGACCGCCGCGATCGACGCGGAGGGCGCCGACATCACCTCGGCCTCGATCGCGCCGCCGCAGCAGATGCGCGTACGCCAGACCTACACGATCCGCCTGGCCGACCTCGCGACGCTGCCGAAACTGTTGCGGGCGCTGCGCCGAGTCCAGGGCGTCTACGACGTATACCGGGCCCGTCCGCGGGTGCACCCCAGGGTGGCGGACAACTAGGCCCGGTCCGGTGGGGCCGCGCCGCCCGACCGGCAGAGCCCAGGGCGGGCCGTCCGTCCGGGCGGCCCGACTACTGCTGCGGTTGTTGGTGCTGTTCCCGCCGTCCCGGTGCGGCGGGTTCGGCCGTGTCGCCGCGCAGGATGTCGTTGAACCGGGCCAGGTGGTCGGCGAGGGCGCCCAGTTCCTCCTCGGGCCAGGAGGCGAACCGTTCCGCCATCACCGCGAGGCTGCGTTGGCGGGCGTCGGCCAGCCGCAGGTGGCCGGCGTCGGTGAGGGTGATCAGGTGCGACCGGCGGTTGCCGGGATCGGTGGTCCGGGTGATCAGCCGGGCCTCCTCGAGCGCGGTGAGCTGTCGGCTGATGGTGGTCTTGTCCAGGCTCAGCCGGCAGGCGAGTTCCTTGCCGGTGGAGGTGCCGCGTTCCTCCAGGTGGGCCAGCAGGTGGTATTCCGCCTGGGTGATCCCCGCCGCCTGCAACGGGGGAGCCATCAACAGCCGAATCAGCCGGGTGGCCGCACCGACCTCACGGACCACTCGCCGCTCAACGCTCTCCGACATCGCCTTGCTCCTCAACCGCCACGCGCCCTGAATGTGCGCCAAGAGTGCCCGAAACAGTTGCAAAACACAACAAGCTGTAAGGGCCATCCGAGTGCGGCCCCCGACACACCCCCGAACACACCCCGGGCGGCCCCGGACCGGCGGGTGCACCGCGCGCGGTCAGGGCAGGCCGGGCAGGTCCGGGAGGTCGGTGCCGACCCGGAGAGGGAAGTCGGGCCGGCGTTTTTCCAGGAAGGCTTGCACACCCTCCCGGACGTCGGCCGAGCCGCCGGTCCAGTGCAGCGCGCGGGACTCGTGCAGGTGGGCGGTTTCCGGGTCGGGGACGGTCTGCATGCCCCACAACAACCGCCGGGTCAGGGCGATGGCCACCGCCGGGGTGTTCTCCGCGATCGTGCGGGCCACCTCGCGAGCACGCGGGAGCAGGTCCTCCGGCGGCACCGCCTCGCGGATCAGGCCGGCCTCCTTCGCCTCCGCCGCGTCGAAGACCCGGCCGGTGAAGCACCATTCGAGGGCCCGATCCAGACCCACCACCCGCGGCAGGAACCAGGTCGAACACCCGTCGGGGGTGATCCCGCGCCGGGCGAAGACGAAGCCGAACCGGGCGGCCGAGGAGGCGATCCGGATGTCCATCGGCAGCGTCATGGTCGCGCCCACGCCCACCGCCGGACCGTTGATCGCCGCGATCAGCGGCTTCTTCGAGCGGTACATCCGCAACACCAGTCGCCCGCCGTCGTCGCGGAACGCGTCCGCGTCGTCCACCGCGTCCTCGAATCGGCGCGCGTGTACGCCCGGGTCGAACGAGTCGGCGCCCAGCTCCAAGTCCGCTCCCGCGCAAAAGGCCCGCCCGCTTCCGGTGAACACCACCACGCGGACCTCGTCGTCCGCGTCCGCCCGGTCCAACGCGTGCGAGATCTCCTGCCGCATCCGGTGGGTGTACGCGTTCAGCCGCTCCGGCCGGTCCAGCGTCACGGTCAGCACGTTGTCCTCGACCGACGTCGAGATCTGCTCGTAGTCCACGCAAGCTCCCCGGTTGGCGCACGTGCCGGTGGTACCCGTTCGGCCACCCTGCCGGGTGATCATGTCGATTGCCAGGGTTCCCGCAGTGCGATCTCCGCACTAGCTTTGATGGGCTCCTACCCCGGTACCAGTCGCGCGCAGCGTGCAGGAGGTGGACCCACCGGATGCTGGATCGGACACAGGCCCTGGCCGAACTCACCGGACCCGAATCGGCCTACGCGATCGAGAGGGTCGTCCACGACGGCATCCCCTGGCGGGTCCTGAGCAAGGCCCCGCCGACGCTGCGCGCGGTCTTCGAGGACCTGGCGGCGTACGGGACCCGGGACGCGCTGGTCGCCGACGGCGAGCGGATCGACTACGCCGAGCAGCATCGACTGGTCGCCCACCTGGCCCGGTTCCTGGCCGTCGAGTGCGGTGTGCGGCGCGGCGACCGGGTGGCCATCGCGATGCGCAACCACCTCGAATGGCCGCTCGCGTTCTGGGCGACCCAGGTGATGGGCGCGGTCGCGGTGCCGCTCAACGCGTGGTGGACCGCCGACGAGCTTCGGTACGCCGTCGAGGACTCCGGCAGCACGGTGCTGATCTGCGACGGCGAACGGGCCGAGCTGATCCGCGGGCACCTGGATCCGAGCACGGCGCCCGAGGTGCTGGTGGTCCGTCCCGAGGAGCCGCCGGTCGCGGGCGAGCGGGACCTGTCCGCGCTGCTGCGCACCTTCACCGGCGAGTGCGCGCTGCCGGCGCAGGGGCCGCAGCCGTTCGACGACGCGACCATCCTGTACACCTCCGGCACCACCGGGAGGCCCAAGGGCGCGGTGGCCACGCACCACAACCACACCACCAACCTGCACACGATGCAGCTCGTGAAGGCCATCGGGCTGGCCCGACTGGGCCTGCCCACCGCCGAGTTGGCCAAGGGGCCGGCCGTGTTCGAGGAATCGGGCGCGGGGCTGCCGACGCCGAGCAATCTGCAGGTCTACCCGTTCTTCCACATCGCCGGACTGGCCGGGCTGTACATCGGTGCCGCGCAGGGCGCCAAGCTGTGTCTGCTGCACCACTGGGACACCGCCACGGCGCTGGAGTTGATCGAGACCGAGCGCATCACCACCGCCAACATGGTGCCCACGCTGCTGCGCCGGCTGGTCGAATCACCGCTGCGGGCCGGGCGCGACCTGTCCAGCCTGACCAGCCTGGGGACGGGCGGCTCGCCGGTGCCGCCGGACCTGGTCGGGCGGGTGGGCGCCATGTCCGGCAACCCCATCGTGCCGTTGAACGCCTACGGGATGACCGAGACCACGTGCGTGGTGGTGGCGAATTCGGGCGACGACTACCACGCCAATCCGGACAGCGTCGGCCGGCCGGTGCCCACGGTGGATCTGCGGGTGGCCGATCCGCTGACCGGCCAGGAGTTGCCGACCGGGCAAACCGGGGAGATCCGCTTCCGCGGCCCGCAGGTGGTGCGCGGCTACTGGAACCGGCCGCGGGAGAGCGAGGAGGCGTTCCCGGACGGGTGGTTCCGCACCGGGGACCTGGGCTACGTCGACGCCGAGGGCCTGTTGTACGTGGTGGACCGGCTCAAGGACGTGATCATCCGCGGCGGCGAGAACGTCTACTCGGCCGAGGTCGAGGCGGTCCTGTTCGAGCATCCGGCCATCGCCGACGTCGCGGTGGTCGGGGTGCCGCACCACGATCTGGGCGAGGAGGTGGCCGCCGTGGTCCGGCTGCACGTGGCGGGCGCGGTCACCGCGGCCGAACTGCGCGGGCACGTGGCGCGCCGGCTCGCCGCGTTCAAGGTGCCCACGCTGGTGCGATTCACCGAGCGGGCGCTGCCGCGGAACGCGGTGGGCAAGGTACTCAAGCGCGAACTGCGGGACATGCTGACCCTGTGACGCCAAGCGCGTTGCCTCACGCCTCGTCCCGGAAGCCGTAGCCGTCGAGGCGGTGCTCCCAGTAGGTGAGGTCGTCCCAGACCTCGATGACCAGCTCGTGATTGGGGCCCAGCACCCGGATCACGTCCGGGACGAGCGCACGCAGGTGCAGCACCGCGCCGACGAAGTTGCCCGCCTCGCCGTCCCGGCGAGCCCGTTCGCGGCGCACCCGCAGGGTTTCCAGGTGGTCGGTGCCCAGTACGTGGACCTGGTCCTGGAGCAGGTTCTTCAACAACTGCGCCGCCTCGGCCGGCCGGCCCGCCTCCCCGGTCCAGTGCGCCAGCGCCCGCCGGGCCCGCAGCGTGTCCGGGGACAGCGCGCCGCGCAACCGCCCGCCGTCGGAGATCACCCCGCGCAGCAGCGTGATCGCCGCGAGTGGGTCCCCGTCCTTGCCCAGCCGCGCGGCCAACTGCTCGCGCAGCAGCAGGGTATCCGGGTGGTCCACGCCGAACGCGCGCATGCGCTGCCCGAGTTCGGCCCGCAACACCTGCAGCGAATCGCTCGCGCGGACCGGGCGCGAGTCGGTCGTCTCGGAGACCAGCCGGACCGGCAGGTCCTGGGTCGGCTGCGGATCCATCGACGCGATCGGGTCCGAGGCCGGTATCCCCCACGGCTGCGGCGCGAGGTTGCGCGGTGGTACGACCGACAGCTCCAACAGTCGATCGCGCACCTCGGCCGCACTCGCCGGGCGGTTCTCCGGTCGTTTGGCGAGCAGCGCGAGCACGAGCGCGGCCAGGTCCTCGGGCACCTCCAGCCGGGTGTTGCGGACCGACTCGGGCGGCCGCTGCAAGTGGGCGGTCATCATCGAATGCGGCCGATCCAGGCCGAACGGCGGCGCACCGGTCAACAACTCGTGCAGCACGCAGCCGACGCTGTACAGGTCGGCCCGGCCGTCGATGCGACCGCCGAGGATCTGCTCGGGCGACATGTAGGCGGGTGTGCCGATCATGCTGCCGGGCATCGTGATGCCCGCGCGCGAGGAAACCTTCTCCATGTAGCGCGCTATGCCGAAGTCGAGCACCTTGACCACGCCGCGCGAGGTCACCATGACGTTCGCGGGCTTGATGTCGCGATGCAGCACGCCGCCCGCGTGCGCCACGTCCAGGCCGTCGCAGAGTTGGATCCCCCAGCCGACCACATGCCCCAGGGGCAACCACGCGCCGTCCGCGACGAGCTGGGCCATCGAGCGACCGGTGATCAGCTCCATCGCCAGGTACATGACCTTGCCGTCGGTCCGGCGCAGGTCGCCCGGTCCCGGGCCGAGCGCGGAGGTGATCTGCGCGTCGTGGTGCACCGTCTCGGCCTCGTGGGTGAACACCCGGGTCGCGGGATCGAGCCGTTCGTGATCGCCCGGCTCCGACTCGGTCGCCCCGGTCGCCCCGGGAGCGGTGCGGTGTTCCACGACCGCCTTCCGGCCCTGGTCGTGCACGACGATGATGTTCGGCGAGGACAGCCCGCCGACGATGATCGCCTCCCGGCCGAATCGGTCCACGTTGTTGTTGGACGCCCCGAACGACTCCTTGAGCACCTTGACCGCGACGAACCGTTGCATCTTCTGGTCCCAGGCCCGCCACACGGTCGCGTTGCCTCCCGAGCCCAGCCTCTTGTCCAGCCGGTATCGGCTGCCAAGCCACAACTGAGCCACCGCAAACGCCTCCCCGTACGCGCCGTATGGATGTGATTCTTTCGTAGCAGCGTGCGTGCGGGGAACGGTATGCGACATCACCACTCGGACGCGGATCGGGTCGGCCGCACGGGGCTCGCCGAGACCTTCGATCACCTGCGGTGACGACCGCTACTGTCGAGGCCATGACCGAGATCGTGGTGGTGAACTCGCCCGACGAGCCCCCGACGGCATGGGACGCGAGCGTCTTCCTGGCCGGGCCCACCCCCCGGGCGGCGCACGTGGCCTCCTGGCGTCCGGCGGCGCTGAAGCTGCTTCGGGAGCGGTGGCGCGGGCCGGGCCGGTTGGTGGTGTTCGTGCCCGAGCCCGGCGTGGGGCGGTCCTGGCCCACGCATCGGGTGCAGCGGGACTGGGAGTTGCGCAACCTGGACCGCAGCGACCGGGTGTTGTTCTGGATCCCGCGCGATCTGCGCGATCTGCCCGGGCTGACCACCAACGACGAGTGGGGTTGGCTCAAGGACTCGGGTCGCGCGGTGCTGGGCACCCCGCCGGACGCACCGCAGGTGCGTTATCAGCGGGCCTACGCGCTCGGCCACGACGTGCCGGTTCGCGACACGCTGCCCGAGACGGTGGACACCGTGCTGGAGGGGCTCGGAGTCGGCGCGCCGCGCACGGACGGCGAGCGGGACATCCCGCTGAACGTGTGGCTGACCCGGGCCTTCGAGGATTGGTACGCGGCCCAGCGGGCGGCGGGCAACACGCTGCTCGGCGGCCGGATCGCGTGGGTGTGGCGCAACGGCGCGGACACCTGGTTGTGGGCGGCGCGGGTGCGGGTGGCGATCGCCGCCGAGGCCGGCCGGGTCAAGGACGCCGAGGTGGTGCTCGGCCGGCCGGACGTGGCCGCGGTGGTGCTCTACCGGCGCGCCGAGCCGCTCGCGGCGAGCACCGTGGTGTTGGTGCGCGAGTTCCGGTCGGCGGCGCGTACCGCGGACGGCTTCGTCCACGAACTGCCGGGCGGGAGCGGGCGCACGGCGGCGGACGGGTGCGCCGAGGTGGTCCAGGAGACCGGTCTGGCACTGTCGCCCGAGCGGTTGCGCGCGCACGGCTCGCGGCAACTGGCCGGCACCCTGACGGCGCATCACGCGCACGTCTACTCGGCCGAACTGACCGAGGCGGAACTGGCCGTACTACGCAGCGACCCCGGCCCACATGGTGTGGCCGGGGACGGGGAACGCACTCACGTCGAGATCACGACGTACGGCGAACTGCTGCGCTGCGGGCGCGTCGACTGGTCGACGCTGGGGATGCTGGCGGCCGTGTTGGCAGGTGCCGCCGAGGATCAGCGGTAGTTGCCCGGACCCGTGCAGGGGGCGTGCCGCTCGACCAGGCAGACGGTGTCGTCGATGGTCATCAGCCGGCCGCCGACGATCTCCGGCGCGCGGAACGCGGGAGTCTGGACGGTGACGAGCGAGCGCGGGCTGAGTGCCGCGATGTACGGCTCGCCACAGCGGGTGCACATGGCCGGGGCGGTGAGGGTCTTCAGCATGTCGTTCCTCCGAGACTGGTGACGTTAACCTTCCGTTCACCTTTGGTTCGGTCCCCAGTTTCCTTCTTGTATGAAGAAATGTCAACTGTGTTGGCCTACGGAGGTGGCGACCCATATGGCATCCTGACGGGGTGGATCACAAGGATGTCGATCAGCACCCCGATTCCGCCGGAGAGGGCCTGGTCCGGGCCGCGAAGGCGTATCGAAGGACCGAGAAGGCTCACGAAGAGGCGCGTCAGGAGCTCAAACGGGCGGCGGTGCGGGCGATAGCCGCCGGGGTCAAACAGTCCGAGGTGGTCAAGGTGACCGGGTGGACGCGTGAGTACCTGCGCCGGCTGAAGAAGGACAAGAAGGATCACGGCGACGACTGAGGCCGGGCCCCCGCGGGGATCCGGCCTCGTTCGTGCGTGCCCGGCGCGGTCCGGGCGGGTGGGGCTCAGGCGTTGTCGAGATCGTCCAGGTTCTCGAACTCGGGCAGGTCGGACAGGCCGGCCACGTCCTGGAGCGGGCACAACACGTGCCGCTCGACCACGTAGGTGGTGCCGGCCGCGTTGAACACGTGGCCGGACACGGGGGCGTCGATGCGCGACAGGTAGCGCCGCTGGGTGGGGATGAGCTGGGCGATGTAGGGCTCGTTGCAGCGGGTGCAGGTGGCCGGGGTCGCGGTCGGCGAGGCCGAGGCGTAGCGGTCGAGCGCGTGCACGAGCCGGTCGGCCAGGTGCGCGGCGGTGCGCTGGGTGGTGGCCACCCGGGTGGTGTCGCCCGCCTCGCGCGATTCGGCGCACGCGCGCATCGCGTCGCCGATCCGGCGCAGGGCGACCTTGTGGAACGGCGGCGCGTCGCTCGCGAGCGCGTCCGCGCGGTCGGCGATCGAACCGGCGGAACCGGCGAAGGCGGGGTGCCGCTGGGCGCCGTCGGCGCCGAGGGCCGAGACATCGGCGGCAAGGCCGCGCAGCGCGGCCACGTGCTCGGGCGTCAAGGTCATGGTGTGCCGTTCCTTTCTGCCGTCCGACGGGAGGCAACTCATCCATAGTGAACAGATTCGATCAATAAACGCCATGGAATGTGACGATCGGCACGTTGGTGCCCGGTTTGCTTCTGTTTGTCGAGAGGTAAGCCCGGGCGAAGCCCGCAGCCTCGATGGTGCGAAGCCCCCCGATGTCGTAACGGTTGCGGCGACGTAACCATTACGCAATGGCCGAAAAGATCCCCTTGTGACCGGTGAAGTCCGGGGAGGAGGGTCTCGACCAACATCGTTTTAGGGGGACTGTATGCGCACCATCAAAGTCGGGCTGATCGCGGTGATGTTGACCTGCGCGGTCGGGGCGTGTGGGAGCGACGGGGACAGCGGTTTCGGGGGTCTGGGGGCCCCGAAGACCACCGGTGCGAGCTCGGACGCCACGCCGACGGGGAAGACCCCGACGAGCCGGGCCACCGACGACGACACGCCGGCGCCGCCCGCCACCGAGCGCCCGACCACGTCGCGCCCGCGCACCACGGCGCCGGCCTCGCCGACCTCGACCGGGGCGGGCCGCGGCGACTGGAGCTCGCTCTACTCGACGAACTTCCTCAACGGGTGCCTGAGCACGTCGAACAACAACACGAAGTACTGCAACTGCGCGCTGACCGAACTCCAGGGCAAGTACAGCCAGGCCCAGATGAACGCGTTCGACCAGGAGTACGCGCGGACCAACAAGCTGCCGTCCGAGTTGCAGACCACCGTGCAGAGGTGCCTGAACACCTGAGCGCACCCGACGCCGGCCGAGTCGCCCGGGGGCGCGACCGACCGGCGTGAACGGGCCCTCCCGGGCCGCGAGCGATCGCGGCACGGGAGGGCCCGCGCTCAGTGCGGGATCGCGTCGATCAGCGCGCGGGCACCCCGGGCCAGCAGGTCGCCGGCCACGACGACGCCGAGCTTGTCCGGCTCGCCCCCGTGGTCGGTGGCCTCCAGCAGCCGTGCGCCGTCGGGGGAGTACACCGCCGCGTGCAGTATCAGGCCGGCCTCGGTGTTCGTGCAGTAGGCGGCGATCGGGCTGTGGCAGTGGCCGCGCAGCTCGCGCAGCAGGGCCCGCTCGGCCTCGACACAGGCCCGGGTGGGCGCGTCGTCCAGGGCCCGCGCGGCGGCCAGGACGCTCGGATCGTCGCTGCGGCACTGGAGGGCCAGCACGCCGGCGCCGACCGCGGGCAACATCTGACCGGTGGTCAGGATCTGGGTGATGCGCCGTCCTTCGCCGATGCGTTCCAGGCCCGCGACGGCCAGGATCAGCGCGTCGAACTCGCCCGCGTCGAGCTTGGCCAGCCGGGTGTTCGCCGAGCCGCGGACCGGCAGCGGGATCAACCGAGGGTGGCTGCGCCGCAGTTGCGCGGCGCGCCGGACCGAACTGGTGCCCACCCGGGCGCCGGGCGGCAGCTCGGCCAACCGCGCGCCGACCACGCAGTCGTGCACGTCGTCCCGGGGCAGGTAGGCGGCCACGGCGAGACCGTCGGGCAGCGGCACGTCGCCGGGCATGTCCTTGAGACAGTGCACGACCAGGTCCACCTCCCCGTCGAGCTGTGCGCGGTCGAGTTCCTTGACGAACGCGCCCTTGCCGCCGAGTTCGGCGAGGCTGCCGCCCCAGCGGTCGCCGCTGGTGGACATCGGGACGACGACGGGTTCGTGCGGATGCCGGGGCAACAGGGAGGCGACGAGCCGAGCCTGGGCGAGGGCCATGGGGGAGGACCGGGTACCGATGCGGAGCTGCATGGCCGACACGCTAAGGCTGCGACGCGCGTGGCACCGCATTTTGGCCGGGTCCGATCCCTCGAAGGTGGGACGCCGACCCGCGCACCCGTCGGGAGGAGCCGGGCGGCCCTTCCGTTCGGCCCAATCCCCGTGTCCTTCCGGCGGTTCGCCGCGTTGGCGATTCGCGCCCCCTGGGCGTTCGAGACCGTCCGCATCGAGACAGGGAACCGTCCCCATGCAGCGCATCGTCCGCGGCCTGTTGCTCAGCACGACCGT
Source organism: Embleya sp. NPDC005971 (assembly GCF_040629175.1). Lineage (NCBI taxonomy): Bacteria > Bacillati > Actinomycetota > Actinomycetes > Kitasatosporales > Streptomycetaceae > Embleya > Embleya sp. NPDC005971. Next base: position 206,544 of record NZ_JBEXUX010000005.1, read on the forward strand.
CATCGCGACCCCCGTCGTCGGCGCGACCATGGCGCTCGCCGCGCCGGCCGGCACCGAGACGCGCACGGTCCGGGCGCACCCGATCGACGCGGCGGGCGGCCTCTGCGGCAACACGGCCGACCTGGTGGGCGTCATCAACCCGGCCTTCGGTCAGCGCTGCTGACGCTCGGCGGCGGGTCGGGCGCCCGGCCGGCCGGCACGGGGCGCGTGCCGCGCCCGGACCCAGCCGAGGGCGGGCGTGCGAACGGCCGCACCGGGCGGGGCCGTGACTCCCCGGCCCGACGCGGCCGCGCTTTCGGTCAGAGCGCGAGATCCGCGCTCAGCCGCAGGTCGCCCAGGGAACGGCCGACGCGCAGCGTGTAGGTGCCCGGCGTGGTGGTCCACGCCGCACGCTGCTCGTCCCACCGGGCCAGTGTGCGTGCGTCGATCTCCACGACGGTGGTGACCTGCGCGCCCGCCTCGGCGTCGATCGCGGCGAAGCCGACCAGGCGGATCGGCTCCGCCCGGCCCATCAGCGTGCCGTCCGCGGTCTCCAGGTAGACCTGCACCACCTCGCGGCCCGCCCGCTCGCCGGTGTTGGCCACGGTGATCTCCACCCGCACCCCGCTCGCGTCGCCCTTGACCGCGACCTCCCGGTAGGCCCAGGTCGTGTAGCCCAGGCCGTGCCCGAACGGGTACGCCGGCGCCGCCTCGCCCAGGGCCCAGGCGCGGTAGCCGATGTTGCTGGACTGCACCGCGTAGTGGTGCTCGTCGTCGTTCACCCGGGCCGTGGAGTAGACCGGCACGTCGGCCTCGGCCGCCGGGTAGGTCGTGGGCAGCCGGCCACCCGGCTCCACCACGCCGGTGAGCACGTCGCCCAGCGCCGCGCCGCCCTCCTGGCCGGGCAACCACGCCCACAACACGGCGGCCACCTCGTCCCGCCACGGCATCAGCACGGGCGAACCCGCGTTGACCACCACGACGGTCCTCGGGTTGACCGCCGCGACCCGGCGGACCAGCTCGTCGGAGCGGCCCGGCAGCGCCAGGTTCGCGCGGTCGAAGCCCTCCGACTCGATGTCGTCGGTGGTGCCGACCACGACCACGGCGACATCGGCGGCGCGCGCCGCCTCGACCGCGGCCGCCAACTCGGCCTCCTCGGACCGGCGCGGGTTCGCCCAGCCCAGACCGAGCGCGGCCATGTAGAACTGCTCGCCCTGGCTGAAGTCGACCCGGATCCCGATCGGCGTGCCGGCCGTCGCCTCGATCTCGATGCGGGTGGCCTCGGGACGCATGATCATCTCGATCACGTCGGTGCCCTCGGGCGGCGTCATGTCCACGGTGCGGGTCGCACCGTCGATGCCGACCTCGAACCGGCCCGCGCCGCGCACGTCCAGGATGTTGGTCCCGGATTCGGCCGGGGTGATCGTCGTACGCAGCCGGATCACCGCCGCCCCGGCGGGAATGTTGTCCGGCCAGAACATCAGGTTCGAGCCCAGCCGGTGCTCGGAGGAGAGCACGGTGCCTGCCGCGTCGAGGAATTCGGCCCGCAGGCCCGGCTCGCCGGTCTCCGGGTCGGCGGCCGTCCCCAGGTCCAGGTCGGCCAGCGCCCGGTGGGTGAACGCGCCCTCGGTGACCGTCAGTTCGACGTTCTCGCCGAGTGCGGCCCGCAGGCCCTCGGGGATCGAGACCACGTGCTCGGGGTTCACGTGCGCACTGCCGCCACCCTGCGCCGACAGCCGCAACGCGTTCGGGCCGATCAGCGCGACCCGGGACAGCGCCGCGGGGTCGAGCGGGAGCGCGCCGTCGTTGCCGAGCAGCACCATCGCCTGCGCCGAGATCGCGCGCAGCGTGGCCACCGCGTCCGCGGGGGTCGTGGTCGTGGCCGGGGTGCGGTCGCCCAGCACGCCCACCCGGGCGGCCAGCCGCAGGACCCGGGTGACCCGCTCGTCGATCAGCGATTCGGCGACCCGACCCTCGCGCACGGCGGCCAGCAGCGGCGCGCCCCACACCTCGGAGGGGCCGGGCATCGCGACGTCGGTGCCGCCCGCGGCGGCGGCCTCGGTGGAGCGAACCGCCATCCAGTCCGAGATCACCACCCCGTCGAAGCCCCACTCGTCCTTGAGTACGTCGACGACCAGGCGCGAGTTCTCGGTCATCGTCTCGCCGTTGACCCGGTTGTACGCACTCATCACCAGCCAGACCCGACCGGTGCGCACGGCCTCCTCGAACGGCACCAGATAGACCTCGCGCAGCGAGCGCTCGTCGATCCGCGAGTCGTAGGACATCCGGTCGTCCTCGGTCTCGTTGCCGACGAAGTGCTTGATCGTGGCCCCGACACCGGCGGACTGCACGCCCTCGATGAAGGCGGTCGCGATCCGGGCGGTCAGCAGCGGGTCCTCGGAGTAGCACTCGAAGTGCCGACCGCCCAGCGGGCTGCGGTGCAGGTTCACGGTCGGCGCCAGCAGGACGTGGATGTCCTTGTCCCGGGTCTGCGCGCCCATGACGAAACCGGCCCGGCGGGTGACCTCGGGGTCCCAGGCGGCGGCGAGCGCCGTGGGGCTGGGGAACAGCAGCGAGGTCTCACGCTCGTCCCAGGTGACACCGCGGACGCCGACCGGGCCGTCCGAGACGCGCAGCTTGCGCAGGCCGATGCTCGGGATCTCGGGAAGCGACCAGAAGTCCTCGCCGACGATCAGCGAGAGCTTCTCCTCCAGGGTCAGCCGCGCCACCAGGTCGCGCAGCTCGTCCTCGGTGGCCTCGTTGCCGGTGGGTGTGGGGTGAGACGCCATGGTTCGCCTTCCGCTCGCGTGCCTGATCGGACCCGTGGTCCGGGCGACCCGCCGATCGAGTCCGCCGGAGGATCCGCTCGTACGGTAACCACAAAAACCTATGACACGGTAGCTTTGTTATTCGGACGTGACATACCCCTCGGCGGATCGTCGCCGGGACACGGCAGGATGACCACATGGACGCACGACCGGACGACACCCCCGCCAACCCGCCGACCCGCACCCGGGCCGCCCCGGCGAGACCGCGCGGTCGCGGCTACGCCTCCGGCGATGCCCGGCGCACGCGGATCCTCAACATCGCGCTCCAGGAATTCGCCGAGAACGGCTACCGCGGCACCTCGCTGGCCCGGATCGCCGAGCGCGCCGAATTGACCCAGGCCGGCCTGCTGCACCACTTCCGCAGCAAGCAGGAACTGCTGGTGGCCGTGCTCGACCTGCGCGACCGGATGGACACGGAACATCTGGACCTGGGCGAGCTCCCGCCCGGCGGCGAGGCGGCCCTGGCCAAACTCACCGAACTCGCCGAGCACAACCGCAACATCCCCGGCCTGGTCCAGCTCTTCACCGTGCTCACCGGCGAGGCGGTGACCACCGACCACCCCGCACACGGCTGGGCCCAGGACCGCTACGCGATGGTGCGCACCGGCGTCACCGCGTCGCTGGAGGCCGGTCGGGCGTCCGGCGAACTGCGCGCGGACATCGATCCCGCCGCGATCGCGGCGCAGATCTTCGCGATGATGGACGGCCTGCAACTGCAATGGCTGCTCGACCCCGAACACGTGGACATGGCGACGCTCTTCCGCGACTACGTGGAACACCTGCTGCGCCGCATCCGGGCCTGACCCGGCGGACCTACCCGGTCGGACCCTCGCCCGCGGTCAGCTCGCGCAACACCGCGCCCAGATCCCAGTTGGACAGGCCGGCCAGCGCCTCGCGGAAGACGGTGAGCCCGAACAGATCACCGCGCGCGGTCATCCGACCGGCGGCCAGTGCCTCGCGCGGCGCGTGCCGGTCGTTGAGCAGGATCACCCGGCGCGCAGTGTCGTAGTCCATGTGCACCACCAGATCCGGGCCCGGCAACAACCCGGGACGCACCAGCACCCGGCCCTGGAAGCAGTCCAGGTGCAGCTCGGCCGGGTCGTCCCGATCCGGCACGTCGCTGACCACGATGTCCACGATCGCCGGATGCGGCGTGCGCTTCTCCGGATCCGGCGTGATCAGCCGACTGAGTCGGGACACCGCGGCGATCCACGCGTCCGACATGAACGGGTGCCGATCGAGCGCGGGCTCCTCGTCGTCGACCGGCTCCGGCCGGCCCCGGGTCGGCTCGGGCTCCTCGCGCAACACCTTCCCGAGTTCCTCGCCGAGCCGACGGGCGGCCGTGCGGCGCATCGCCCGGGCGAGTTCGGCCTCCACCGCGCGCAGCGCCAGCGGTCGCATCCGGCGGATCATCTCCGCCGTCTCGTCCGCGTCGCCGTCGGCGGGCAGCAGATGCGACTCCATCAGCCGCCCGAACCCCTCGGCCACGTGCTCCATGGCCGCCCGCAACATCCGCAACTGCTCGGTGACCGCCGTCACCGGTACGCCGGCCGCGTGCAATTCGGCGCCCACCGCGAGCTCGCGCGGACTGGGCACCCGGAACACGGTCAGCGAGTCGTCCTCGGGTTCGAGCAGGCCCAACCGCACCGCCCCGGCGAGTGCGACCGGATCCGACAGCCCGCCGAACATCGCGATCAGCTCGGCCCGGGTCATCCGCTCCGGCGTCTCGTCACTCCACGGCCCGCTCGCCTCGGCGACCAGCCCCAGCACTCCGCCGAGGCTGCGCCCGCCGTCCCACGCGTCGAGCAACTCCTTGATGCTCACCAGGCTGTAGCCGCGCTCCAGCAACTGCCCGATCAGCCGTAGCCGGCCCAGGTGCCCGTCGTCGTACAGGGACACCCGCCCCTGGCGCCTCGGCCGCGGCAGCAGCCCGCGATCCTGGTACGCCCGCACATTGCGTACGGTGGTGCCCCCCTCGCGGGCGAGGTCCTCGATCCGGTACTCCGCCAACCTCGTGCCTCGCGATCCTCGTGCCCCGTGTCCGCGGCCAACGTAATGCAGATGTGTTCGAGGTTCGATCACACTTCGGTGGCAAAGGTGCGGGAAGGCACGGAAAAGCGGTGGCAAGGCGGCGACGCCCTGTTCGACACACTGCGGACCGGGCACGCGGCAACGTCAGGGAATCACCACGACCGGCCGTTTGGCGTGCTTGACCAGGCGGCACGCGACCGAACCGAAGATCCGGCTGGCCAGCCCGGTGGACCCGCCGACCACGATCGCGTCGGCGGTGAATTCGCGCGCGACGTCCTCGATCTCGTGGCAGATGTCACCCCCGCGCTCGACCAGGATCCACGGCACGTCGCTGAGGTGGTCCGCGCAGGCCAGTTCCAGGCCCAGGGCCTCGGAGCGGCTGTCCGGCACGTCGATGAAGACCGGTGGCTCGCAGCCGGCCCACACGGTGGCCGGAATGCGGTTGGCCACGTGCACGATCACCAGCCCACCACCGAGTCTGCGTGCCATGCCGGACGCGTACGCCAAGGCACGTTCGCTGGACTCGGACCCGTCGAAACCGACGACGACGGGGTGTTGGAACGCGGGATCGCGCTGATGAGGGGAGTCGGGACGGAGCAACGGGGTGCCGTCCGGAAGGTCACTGAACTCGAAAGCAGCCATGGGAATCGGGCGTCTTTGCTGTGGAGGGGCGCCTCGGGGCTTCCTGTACCAGATTACTGCGCCGACCCGCACATTCGAAGTGTCGGCCGGGGTTCTCCCGGACAAAAAAGACACCACGGCGCGTGCCGGTCGGGGCTTGATGCGATCCGCCGGACCACGCACGGGGATGGCGCCCCCGACAAAGCCTCGGCGAGACACGCACATTAGCCGGACAACACCGTGAATGGGGAGACCCGGGCGGCCGTGTGGGTGATTGTGATCCGGCCGCAGTCGATTCCCGGCCCTCCCCGGGGTCGCTCGGCGGCCCGGTCGGGGGTCTGTTCCGGCCGGCCGCGGGGCGGCTCCGGCGCCCGTTCGAGGGGGCGCGCTGACGCCGCAGGAGGGAACGGGCGTTACCCCGGGCCCCGCCCGAGCGTTGGTCAGCACGACACCGTGCGTCCGGGCGACCGCGTCGAAACGGGCGGCGATCCGCAGGTTGGACGCCGACCCTGCCGCACGCCGACCCGCGCCGCGGCGCCGACGTCGAACCTGTCTGACGGCCCGTCACGCGCCGGGCCGTCGGCGGGTTCGATGTACTTCCGGACGCGCGTGCCTGTCGGCGGCTTCGGCTCGGCCGTCGACAGGCCGGCCGCACCGCTCACATGGTCAGGAGCACGCCGCCGTAGGCCGCGCCGGCGATCAGCGCCCAGGACGCGAAGCCCAGGGCCAGCGCCCGCCAGCCGGTGCGCACCAGCTTGCTCAGGTCGACCATGCTGCCCAGGCCGAACAGCGCGGCGGCCAACAGCAGGTCCTGCACGGTGCCCGCGACCTCCAGCACCGACTCCGGCAGCAGACCGGTGCTGCGCACGACCACCATGGCCAGGAAGCCGACCACGAACAGCGGCATCAGCGCCGGCCGCCGAGCCCCCGCGGGCCCGGTGTCGCCCGCTCGCGCGGCCCGGCGACGCATCGCGTAGCCGGTGCCCACCACGATCGGCGCGAGCAACAGCACCCGCATCAGCTTGACCACCACCGCGGTGTGCAGCGCGACCGACCCGGCCACACCACCGGCCGCGACCACCTGGCCGACGTCGTGCACGCTCGCGCCGACCCAGCCGCCGTACCGCACCGCGTCCAGGCCCAGCGGTGCCTGGAGCAGCGGCAGCACCACGATGGCCAGGCTCCCGCACAGCGTGACCAGGGCGACCGCGGTGGCCACGTCCTCCTCGTCGCTGTCGCTGACGCCGTTCATCGCGGCGACGGCGGAGGCGCCGCAGATGGCGAAGCCGGTCGCGATCAGCAACGGTTGATCGCCGGGCAGGCCGATCCGCCGTCCCAGCCACCGGGTGCCGAAGAAGGTCACCACGACCACCACGACCACCATGGCCACCGGCGCGAACCCGAGTCCGACGATGTCGCCGAGCGCGAGCTTGAGGCCGAGCAGCACGACGCCGGCGCGCATCAGCCGCCGGCCGGCGAAGCCCAGCCCCGGCGCGGTCGCGGCGGGCAGGGCGCGCACGTTCGCGGCGAGGATGCCCAGCGCGACGGTGACGGTGAGCATCGGCAACTGCGGCCACAACCGGTGGGCGCCCCAACCCGCCGCCACCGCGAGCGCGGCGGCGAGCAGCCCCGGCCACAATCGCGGCTTCGCCGACTTCGTGGCGGCCGAACGGGGTCCGGGGTGAGCGCGTCGCGCGACGGTCAAGGTCATGATCACCACCCTCGACCCGCCGGGTCGGCGCGGGTAGCGGTCGGTTGCCTGGTAGGTCATAGGGTTTGGCTATGACCTCGCCGGCACGCCCCTCGGACCGACTGCCCGACCTGTACACCCTCGAACTGCTCGTCGCGGTGACCGAGAGCGGCAGCCTGGGCAGCGCGGCCCGCCGGTTCGGGATCAGCCAGCCCTCGGCCAGCGCCCGGATGCGCACGCTGGAACGGCGACTCGGGGTGCGGCTGCTGGAGCGCAGCACCACCGGCTCGGTGCCCACTGCGGCGGGCCTGGTGATCACCGACTGGGCGCGTGGAGTGCTCGACCAGGCGCACGCCCTGGTCGAGGGCGCCGCCGCGCTCAAGGCCCGGCAGGAGGACCGGCTGCGGGTCGCGGCGAGTCTGACCGTGGCCGAGCACCTGGTGCCCGGCTGGCTGACCGCGCTGCGCGAGGCGGTGCCCGGGGTGCATGTGGGCCTGCAGGTGACCAACAGCCTGCATGTGATCGAGGCGTTGCGGGCGGGCGAGGCGGACCTCGGCTTCGTCGAGGGGCCGTGGGTGCCGCGTGACCTGCAATCGGCGGCGGTGGGCCGGGACCGGCTCGTGGTGGTGGTCGCGCCCACCCACCCGTGGGCCCGGCGGCGGCGCCCGATCGCCGCGGCCGAGTTGGCCGCGACGCCGCTGCTGCTGCGCGAGGCCGGGTCGGGCACCCGGGAGACGCTGGAGCGGGCGCTGGCCGCCTACGACGGAGTGGCCGTGCCGGCGCTGGAGTTGGGTGCCACGGCACCGCTGCGCTCGGCCGCGATCGCCGGATCCGCGCCGGCGGTGTTGTCCGATCTCGCGGTGCGCGAGGACCTGGCCGACGGGCGTCTGGTGGCCGTGCCGATGGCCGATCTGCCCGCCATGGATCGCATCCTGCGGGCGGTCTGGCCACGTGGTCGGGAGCTGCCCGAGGCGGCCCTGCACCTGCTGCACGCGGCCCGCCGGCAGCCCGGGACCTGACCGCGCGCGTCATTGTCGACAAGTTCTGTGATGTGACCACCGTCACAAACACGCATATCTACTTAACGTCACGTAGAGAACACCATGCATAGACAAGGTAAGAGAGAGTAAGTTCCGATCTTGGGTTACGTGAGTGACGCCTGTGACCTACTGGGGCGTGAGGGGAGAAGGGGGCGATCGGGGCCATGAGCAGGATCGACAGCCGTAAAGACCGGCGACGGGGGCGAGCCCGCGTGGTCGATGCCGACCACCCGGCCGAGCTCACCACGATCGACGGCGTCGATGCCGTCCCGGCCGGCGATCAGGACGCGGTGGTGATCGTCGCGGCGTCCACCGTGCTGTCCGAGGCCCCGCCCGAGAGCGACTCGATCGACGGCGAGGGCGACCTGGCCGGCGACCTCGACCTCGACGGCGAGTACGACCCCGATGCCGAGGGCGTCCTGGCCCCGGGGCGCGAGCGCCCGCTGCTCGGTCGGCGTCGCCCGGACACGATCGCGGTGTTGTTGTTCGCCAACTCGCCGATCCTGGAGAGTTCCATCCCGATATCGGTGTTCGGGGTGGATCGACGCGACGCCGGCGTGCCGAACTACCGATTACTGGTATGCGCGGCCGAACCCGGACCGCTCCGTACCACCGGCGGCGTCGAACTGATCGCGCCGTACGGCCTCGACGCCCTCGCCCGGGCCGGCACCGTGATCGTGCCCGCGTGGCACTCGCCGTCCCGGATGCCGCCGCCGCCCGTGCTGGAGGCGCTGCGCCGGGCGCATCGCGAGGGAGCCCGGATCGTCGGCCTGTGCGGCGGCGCGTTCGTGCTCGCCGCGGCCGGCCTGCTCGACGACCGTCCGGCGACCACGCACTGGATGTACGCGCCCGCGCTGGCCAAGCGCTACCCCAAGGTCCGGGTCGACCCCCGCGAGCTGTACGTCGACGACGGTGACATCCTCACCAGCGCCGGCACCGCGGCGGGCATCGACCTGTGCCTGCACCTGGTCCGCCTCGACCACGGCCCGGACGCGGCCAACGCGCTCGCCCGCCGACTGGTCGTGCCGGCCCACCGGATCGGCGGTCAGGCGCAGTACATGGATCTCACCCTGCCCGAGGAGATCAGCGGCGACCCGCTGGCCACCGTCATCTCGTGGGCGCTGGAGAACCTCGCCGACCGCTTCGACATCGAGCAGTTGGCGACCCGCGCGTACATGAGTCGGCGCACCTTCGATCGACGCTTTCGCACGCTCACCGGCAGCGCCCCGCTGCAATGGCTGCTCACCCAACGAGTACTCCAGGCCCAACGGCTGCTGGAGACCACCGATCTCCAGGTCGAGGAGATCGCCCGGCGCTGCGGATTCCGCTCGCCGGTGGCGCTGCGCGGCCACTTCCGCAAACAACTGGGTGTCCCGCCGGCCTCCTACCGGGAGACCTTCCGCACCCGCAGTCCGGAGGAGACCGGAGAAGAGGAGGCATGTGCCCGGGCCGTAGGGTGACCCTATGAACGACCGCTTGGTCTGGATCGACTGTGAGATGACCGGACTCGACCTGTCCCGGGACGCGTTGGTGGAGGTGGCGGCCCTCGTCACCGACTCCGAGCTGAACATCCTGGGCGACGGTGTCGACGTCGTGATCCGCCCGCCCGCCGAGGCGCTGGCCGGCATGCCCGATGTGGTGCGCAAAATGCACACCGCTTCAGGTCTGCTGGAGGAGCTGGAGGCGGGCGTCAGCCTCGCCGAGGCCGAGGCCGAGGTGCTCGCCTACATCAAGAAGCACGTCCCGGACGGCCGCAAGGCACCGCTGTGCGGCAACTCGATCGGCACCGACCGGGGCTTCCTGGCCCGGGACATGCTCGACCTGGAAGCCTTCCTGCACTACCGGGTGATCGACGTCTCCTCGATCAAGGAACTGGCCCGCCGCTGGTATCCGCGGGTCTACTTCCAGAGCCCGCCGAAGGCCGGCAACCACCGCGCGTTGGCCGACATCCACGAGAGCATCGAGGAATTGCGGTACTACCGCGAGGCGATCTTCGTGCCCGACCCCGGCCCGGACAGCGACACCGCCAAGGCGATCTCGGCCAAGTACGGCCACAAGCCGGCCGCGCGCGCCTGAGATCCGGTGCCGCGCGAGGCGCGGCACCGGCCGCCCGGAAACCCTGCGGCGAGCAGTCTCCGCGAGCCTGTACACTTTTCCTCGCCGGGACGGAAACGCCTCGGTGATGGTGGGTGTAGCTCAGCTGGTAGAGCACCTGGTTGTGGTCCAGGAAGTCGCGGGTTCAAGTCCCGTCACTCACCCCAGACGAGGTCCCGAGGCACGCGAGTGCCTCGGGACCTCGCTCGTTTTGTACCGGTCCCCGGGTCGGTGCACCCGATGTCGGCGTTCGCGTTGTGTGTGGTGCCGGACGCGGCGTAGCGTGCGGTCACCTGAGGGTTACGCACGCGTCATCGGGAGGGTTTCGATCATGAGCACCGGCGAGTCCGAGCAGCCGTCGCGGCAGCGGTTGGACGACGAGAAGGCCGCGCTGTACGCGATGGACATCAGCGGTGTCACCTGGATCGGCTACGGCGAGGACACCACCGGCGAAGGCATCGTGGAGACCGCCGAACTGCCCGGTGGGGGCATGGCGATGCGGAACTCGATCCACCCGGAGGGGCCGATCCTGCGGTTCACCGAGGGCGAGTGGACCGCGTTCGTGCTCGGGGTGCGCGACGGCGAGTTCGACCTGGACCGGCTCGCCGAGCCGCTGCCGGAGCAGCGCGGCTGACCCGGTTCCCGACGTCTCGCCCGACGCCTGGTCGGGCGAGTGGGGCGGGCGGGCGTCATCCGTTTCGCTCGTTTGGCACCCCGTGTACCGGTTACTCCTCGGTGGACGTCCCACCGACGAGGGAGATCCGTGTCCACAACCACCTCCGGGGTGGAGATCAGCGCGGTCGGCCTGGCGGCATCCGGACCGGACGGCACGATCTTTCGCGATGTCCGGCTGACCGCGCCCGCAGCGGGTCTGACCGTGCTCGTCGGCCCGGCCGGTGCCGGCCGCACCTCGCTGTTGCTCGCGCTCGGCGGCCGGTTCCGCACCGACGCGGGCCGCGTGACCGTCGCGGGCAGCCACAGCGCCGCGTCGGCTCGGGCGCACACCGCACTCGCCCGCGCCCGGCCCGGTCTGGACCTGGAACCCCACCTGTTCGTCGCCGAGACGGTCGCCGAGCGCCGAGCCATCGGCGGCGGCCTGCCCACCGAGCCCGCGCTCGCCCGGATGTACGACCTGCTGCGCATCGACCCACCCGGCCACGTCCTGGTCGAGCACCTGGCCGCGGTGGAGCAGTTGTTGTTCTCGGTCGCGTTGGCCGCGGCCGGGCGGCCCGGCGCGGTCCTGGTCGACGACGTGGACAGCGGCATCGCGGGCGCCGACCTGCTGCGCGCGTGGCGGGCGTTGCGCGAGTTGGCCGACACCGGCATCACCGTCGTCGCCACCGCGACCGAGGCGCCGCGCGGCGCCGACGCGGTGGTGGACCTGCCCGGACACCACCTGTACCCGAGAGGCGGTATCGCCTGATGGGTGTGCTGCGCCTGGCCTGGTTCGAACTACGGCGATTCCGAGGCCCGTTGCCCCGGCTGGTACCGGTCATGCTGATGCTGGTGCCGACCCTGTACGGCGCGCTCTACCTGTGGTCGAACTGGGACCCGTACGGTCGGCTGAACCAGGTCCCGGTGGCCTTCGTGAACGAGGATCGGCCGGTGGACGTGCGTGGGCAGCACATCGACGCGGGCGGCCGGTTGACCGAATCGATCCGGACGGACGACAACTTCCGGTGGAAGGTCACCGACGCGAAGGCGGCCCGAACCGGCCTGGAGGACGGCGACTACCACTTCGTGGTCACCGTGCCGGCGGACTTCAGTGCGACGCTGGCCACCACGGCGTCGGACCGGCCGCAGCAGGCGAAGTTGTTCATGACCCTGGACGACGCGAACGGCTTCATCATCGGCAAGATGGCCGAGATCGCCAAGACGCAGTTGCAGCAGCAGATTTCGGCCACCACGCAGAGCACCCTGGTGCAGCAGCTCTACGGACAGACCGGGGCGCTCAAGGACGAACTGGCCCGCGCCGCCGACGGCGCCCGGCAACTGGCCGCCGGTGTCGGCACCGCGCCGCCGGATCAGGTCCGGCAGGGGGCCGAGCAACTCGCCGACGGCCTGGCCCGGCTGAACACGACGGTGCCGGCTCCGCCGCCGGCGCAGGCCGCGGGCGAGGACGCGCGGGTGCTCGGCGCGCCGGTGGCGATCGAGGTGACGAATCTGCATCCGGCGGTGCTGTACGGCCGCGGGCTGGCGCCGTTCTTCTTCGGCATCGCGCTGTGGGTGTTCGGGCTGGTCGGCTTTCTGCTCCTGCGGCCGTACAACCCGCGGGCGCTCGCGGGGCGGGCGGGTGCGGTCAAGATGGCCATGGCCGGTTGGTTGCCGGCCGCCGCGCTCGGTCTGGCGGGTGCGTTCGTGCTGTACGCGGTGGTGCAACTGGGGCTGGGGCTGGACGCCGACGATCCGGGCCTGAGCCTGTTGCTGATCGCGTTGGCGGCGGTCACCTTCGTGGCCATCGCGCAGTTCCTGCGGGCCGCGTTCGGCGCGGTGGGCGACGTGCTGATCCTGGTGCTGTTGATGCTGCAACTCACCTCGTGCGGCGGCCTGTATCCGGTCACCACGACGCCCGAGCCGTTCCAGGCCCTGCATCCGGTGTTGCCGATGACGTACCTGGTGAACGGACTGCGGGTCACCCTCACGGGTGGCGAGGGCGCACGTTTGGGGGTGGCCTTCGCGGTGCTCGGCGGCTACCTGGTGGTGGCGCTGATCGCGACCGTGTTCGTGGTTCGGCATCGGCGGATGTGGACGATGGCATCGCTGAAGCCGGCCGTCGAGTTGTGACCGCGCACCGCTGATGGGTCAATGCACTCCCCCGTACGGTTGTACCCGGGGAGTGCAACCACGCCCGCTCCGTGCACGTCGCCCACAATCAGGGGGTACCGCGGGTTTGCCACCTGTGGTGGAAGAGGGAGAATCAGCGGCGATGAACGAGCAGGAGATACAGAAACTGAGGGCCGAGGCCGAGACCCGGACGCGGGAACTCGGGCCCGAGCACCCCGGTTCGCTCGACGCGCGCGCCGCGTGGGCCCGGGTGGTCGGTGACGAGGGCAGGCCCGCAGAGGCCGCTCGGATGTTCGGCGAGCTCGCGGGCGACTACGCGCGCGTGCTCGGTGCGCAACATCCGGACACGCTCCTGGCCCGGCACAACCATGCCTATTGCCTGGGATTGTCCGGGAACGCGGTCACCGCCGAGTCGCTGGCGCGCGATGTCGCGGCCGACTGTGTCCTGGTGCTCGGTCAGGACGATCCCGAGACGCTGAACGTGCGTGCCGGGTGGGCCCGATGGATCGGCGAGGCGGGTGACGCCGCGGGCGCCGCCCGGATGTTGCGACCGATCGTGGAGGAGGCGACCGACGCGCTCGGACCGGTGCATCCGGACACGCTGACCATCCGACACCAGCACGCGCACTGGGTGGGCCGCTCCGGCGAGACGATCCAGGCGGCCCGGTTGATGGCGGCGATCGCGGACGAGCGCGGCGAGGTGCACGAGCCGGACGATCCCGCGGCGTTGACGGCGCGGCACGACCGGGCGACCTGGGCGGGTGAGGCCGGTGACGTCTCGGTGGCCCGGGACGCGTTGATGCACCTGGTCGAGGACGCGACGCGGGTACTGGGACCGGACCACCACGACACGTTGGTGATCCGGCACAACCACGCGCACTGGACCGGCGAGTCCGGCGATCCGCTGGGCGCCCGGACGTTGCTGACCCAGTTGGTCGCGGACTGTGCGCGGGTGCTCGGCGAGCAACACCCGGACAGCGAGAACGCTCGACGCGGGCTGATGTGGTGGACCTACGGGCCCAAGGCCAACGACCCGGCGCCGACGTTCGCGACGGCGGTGGGCAACAGCTCGGTGCGGGCGGGGCGGCCGGCGAAGGAGCCGAAGCCGCCCAAGGCGGCGAAACCGCCGCGGGCGCCGAGGACACCGAGGGCCGAGCGGGCGGGGAAGGCGAAGGCGGCCGAGGCCGCGGCGGCTGCGCCGATCGAGGTGACCGCGCCCGCCGCGCCGGCGGCCGGCGCTTCGGCGGCGGTGCCACCGCCCGCGGAGCCGGACGGGGACGTTACGGCGTTCGCCCCGGTGGCCGGGCTCGTCCCGGACACCGAGGAGAACGCGGCGGTGTCGGCCGAGCCGGCTTCGCGACCCGACCCGGTCGAGGAGGCGGCACCGAAGGTCGATGCGGATCGGCCGGCCGGCGCGGACGCGTCCGCCGCGGACCGGGCGCCGGATGCTGCGGTGACCCGGGTGTCGAGCGTGGCCCCGGACGACGAGCCGATGCACGTGAACGGCTCGGCGGCTGCGGCGGACGAGGTCACCCGCGACGGGGAGCCCGACGAAAAGAAGTAGGCAGGGGGAGGGGCGCCATCGGAATCCTCCGATGGCGCCCCTCCACGTTCGGCGGGTGGTGTCGCCCCGCGCGCCGCGATGTCCGCGCCGCCGATGATCACTTGGTGCTGTCATATGTACGCAACACGAACGAAACGGGGAAAGGTCAGGATGCAAGACAGGTAATGGAGGAGGTGTCGCGTGCTGTACCGACTGAGGGTGTCGCTGCCGGATCGGCCCGGATCGCTCGCGCGGATCACGCAGTTGCTGGGCGCGGCGGGCGCCGACGTGATGCAGATGACCGTGCTCGAACAGCTCGGCGGCCGTGCGGTCGACGAGTTCACGCTCTCCTGGGGTGGTGAGCGGGACATCGCCGCGCTGGTCGGCGCGATGGAGCGCTCGGTGGGTGTCCGGGTCGAGGGCTGCTGGGCGGCCGGCGAGGTGCCCGGATCCGCGCCGGAATTGGACGTGCTGGGGCAGGTGGCGCGCGATCCGGGACGGGCGGTGGCCACGCTGATCGACGCGGCGCCCACGCTCTTCCACGCGGACTGGGCGGTCGCCACGCGCGGCGGACGCGGTCGGCAGCTCGTGCACCAGAGCTGGCGGGCCCCGGAGACGCCGGTGCTGCCCGCGCTCACCCCGATGCGCCCGCTCGCCTTCGCCTACGAGGGCGACCCGAGCGGCCACGGCGCGGCGGCGCCGATCGGCGCCTCCTGGCTGACCCTGTACGTGGTCCGGCACGAGGGCCCCGCCTTCCACCGCACCGAACTCGAACGCCTGGGCCGCATCGTCGACGTCGCGTTGGGCGTCCTGGGCGAGCGCGGTGCGGCGAAGGCCGCGGGCGGGACCGGATAGGTCGGGATTCGGCTCGGCCGCCCTGCGCTCGCGGGGGTGTGGACCGCCCATCCCGCGCTCGGGCGGGGTTTTGTGGCGCGCGGGGTGGGAACCAATTGATGCTATTCAGCGTGTAACGATCGGAACAACTATGATTGTGTAATTGTGCGTACTTCGGGGCATCGAGCCGAGCGCACATCGAGCGCGGGGGCCCGACGAAGGCGACGACGACGTGCAGGACAAGGATGAGACGTCCCCGGCGGCCGACGCCGTTTCGGGGGCGTCGGGTGGGGAGCCGGGATCGGAGCGTCCCGGTCGCATAGAACGGCGCATCCGGGATCGGCGACGCCGACGGCGGCGCATCCTGGCCTGGACCGCCGGTGGGCTCGTCACCCTGCTGCTGGCCGCGGGGGGCTTCGGGTGGTGGTTGTACGACCACCTCAACGGCAACATCCGCACGCAGGACTTCGCCGACCAGTTGACCGATCGACCGCCGCCCACCGGCGGGATGAACGTGCTGCTCGTGGGGTCCGACTCGCGCGCCGGTGACAATTCCGCGTACGGCCGGGACGACGGCGGGACCCAGCGCTCGGACACCACGATCCTGCTGCACGTGCCCGAGGGGCGCAAGACCGCGACCGCGGTCAGCTTCCCGCGCGACCTGATGGTCTCGGTGCCCGCGTGTCGCACCACGACGGGCGGCACCCAGCGCGCCTACTTCGGCCAGTTCAACAGTGCGATGGAGGTCGGTGGCGTGCCGTGTGTGGCGGCCACCGTGGAACGGCTCACCGGTGCGCGCATCGATCATCAGATCACCATCGACTTCACCGGGTTCAAGAAGGTCGTGGACGCGCTCGGCGGCGTGCCGATGCACATCGAGCAGCCGATCGACGACAAGGCCGCGCACCTGCAACTGCCCGCCGGTGACATCACCCTCGACGGGGAGCAGGCGCTCGGCTTCGTGCGTGTGCGCAAGAGCCTGGGCGACGGCAGCGACATCCAGCGGATCGCGCGTCAGCAGGAGTTCCTCAAGGCGCTGATCAAGAAGGTCCAGGACGAGAACCTGCTGACCAACCCGGCCAAGGCGTACAACGTGATGGACGCCGCGACCAAGGCGATCACCACCGACTCCGGGATCAACTCGCTGGTCAGCCTGTACGACTTCGCCAACGGCCTGCGCGGCATCCCGCTGGACAGGATCGAGTTCACCACCACGCCGCTGACCGACTACGCGCCGGACCCCAACCGGGTCGCGCTCAAGCAGCCCGACGCGGCGCAACTGTTCACCCGGCTTCGCGACGGTGCGCCGGCGCCCACGCCGGCCGCGACCGCGACCGCGAGCGTCGGAACGGCCGGGGCCGGTAGCACGAATCAGGGCAGTGCGGGACGTTAACCGCCACCCGGCCGTGCCCTCGGGGCGTTGAACTGTACGGTGCAGGGGTCCGCCGACGACACAGCGTCCGGGCCCCCGGGGCAAGACCCGGTAATGGGGCCGCCCGCGACGCTTTACGGTGGACTCGCGAGGGTGCTGGGTGTGGACCGAGGGGCTGGTGGCAGGGGCGCCATGACGGGTCGGGTTCTTCAGGTGGTGCAGGGCACTCGTTGGCGACGGCGCACGGGTGAGTACACCTCGATCGGCGCCGCGGTCGGCGCCGCGGCGGCGGGTGACTCGATTCTGGTCGCGCCCGGGACGTACCGCGAGGACGTGTCGATAGCCGTCGCGGTGACGGTGGTCGGCTCGGACGGGCCGGGGACGGTGGTGTTGACCGCCGCCGACGGCGTCGCGCTGACGATCACCTCGGACGCGGCCGTGCACGGTCTGGTCGTCGAGGGTGGCGCCGGGGTGTTGTCGCCGGCCATCGTGATCGAGGGTTGCGCGCCGATACTGGAGGAGTGTGTGGTCCGGGCCGCCTCGGTGGTCGGGGTCGAACTGCGCGCGGGAGCCGACCCGATGATGCGCCGCTGTCGGGTGAGCAACCCGCAGGGGGTGGGCATCGGGGTGACCGGCCGCTCGCGGGGCACCTTCGAGGACTGCGAGATCGGCGACACCGGACGTGAGGGCTTCGACGTGCGCGAGGGCAGCGCGCCGATCCTGCGCCGCGGTCGGGTGCGCGACGCGTCCGGGCACGGACTGCGGTTCACCGGCCCGGGGACCACCGGCAGCGTGCAGGAGTGCGAGATCCACGACGGCTCCGACGCGGAGCCCGCGGTGTTCGTCGGCGACCAGGCCGCGCCGCACCTGACCGGCCTGCACATCCACGACGTGGGCGGCGGCGGCATCTGCGTCGCGGGCGGTGCGGCGCCGATCATCGCCGACTCGCGGATCGAGCGGGTCGGCTGGGCGGGCATCTCGGTCGGCGGCCAGGGCAGCGCCGGATCGCTCTCGCGCACCGAGATCACCTCGGTCAAGGGCACCGGCGTCCAAGCCGACGACCTGGCCACGTTCTCGCTCGACGACTGCACGATCCGCGACGCCGAGGGCAACGGCGTGTCCGTCGACCGCGGCGCCAACCTGACCCTGGTCGGCTGTCGGCTGCGCGACATGGGCCGCAACGGCGTCGACGTGCACGGTCACTCCGAGGTCACCCTGAGCGGGTGCACGATCCGCAGCTTCGGCCGCAACGGCCTCTCGCTCGCCGACCACGGCGCCCGGGCGTCCGCGATCGACTGCGAGTTCCACGACTCCACCGGCGGCAAGCCGGCCGTGTGGGTGGCCGACGGCGCGGACGCGGCGCTGGGCGAGTGCCGCATCCACGACGTGTTGGACGGGGTCAAGGTGGCCGGCTCCGGCACCGGCCTGTCCATGCACGACTGCGAGATCCACGACGTGGACGAGACCGGCATCGGGATCGGCGCCGGCGCGGTGGTCTCGGTCAAGTCCTGCAAGGTCCGCAAGGCCACCACCGGTGTGTGGTTCATGGAATCGGACTGCGGCGGGATCATCGCCGACTGCACCATCGAGGACACCACCGACGGCGTCTCGGTCACCGGCGCGGCCGGTCCCACCGTGCGCCGGGTCCGGGTGGACCGGGCGAGCGGTGAGGGCATCCGCGTCGCCGGGGGCGGGCGCGGCGACTTCGAGGACTGCGAGGTGCTCGGCGGGCGCGGCTACGGTGTCCACGTGCGCGAGGGTTGCCACCCGGTGTTCACCCGGTGCACCACGCGGGACAATGCCAAGGGCGGCTTCGAGTTCGCCGGTCCGGGGCCGGTGGCGGTCGAGTGCACGTCGCAGGGGGACGGGGCGAGCGGCACGGAGACACCGGCCGGCGGCGGGATCCTGGGTACGCCCGGCCCGATCGCGGCGGCGGGCGCGCAACCACAGGGCGTGGCCACGCTGACCGCCACGCTGCCGATCCCGGGCGCGCGCGAGGGCGGGGCGGTGGACGGACCCGTCGCCGAGGCGTCCGGGCGCACCGTGGACGAACTGCTCGCCGAATTGGACGCGTTGGTCGGCCTGGCCGGGGTCAAGACCGAGGTGCGCAACCTGATCGACCTGATCTCGGTCGGCCGGCGGCGCGAGGAGGCCGGACTCAAGGCGCCCACGCTGCGCCGGCACCTGGTCTTCACCGGCTCACCGGGCACCGGCAAGACCACGGTGGCCCGCCTCTACGGCGAGATCGCCCAGGCGCTCGGCGTGTTGCGGATGGGCCACCTGGTCGAGGTCTCCCGGGTCGACCTGGTCGGCGAACACATCGGCTCGACCGCGCCGCGCACCAAGGAGGTCTTCGACCGGGCCCGCGGCGGTGTTTTGTTCATCGACGAGGCGTACAGCCTGGCTCCGCCGGATCCCTCGCGCGACTTCGGCCGCGAGGCGATCGACACGCTGGTGAAGATGATGGAGGACCACCGCGACGACGTGGTGGTGATCGTGGCCGGCTACACCGACGAGATGGAACGCTTCCTGGGCGCCAACCCCGGCTTCGGGTCCCGGTTCTCGCGCACCATCACCTTCCAGGACTACTCGGCCGACGACCTGGTCGAGATCACCCGCAAGCAGGTGAGCGAGCACGAGTACGTGCTCACCGACGACGCGTGCGATGCGCTGCTGGGCTACTTCCGCCGGCTTCCGCGCGGCGCCGCGTTCGGCAACGCGCGTGAGGCGCGGCGGACGTTCGAGGCGATGATCGAGCGGCATGCGACCCGGTTGGCCCAACTGCCGGGCGCGGGCATGGAGGAGTTGCGCACGTTGCATTCGGAGGATCTCCCCGAACTGCGATGAATCGGCCCGCGCCGGCGGGGTAACGGCCGATGGGGCGCGGTCGCCCGCGTCGCGCGGTGGACGGTGCGCAGGACTGTGGGCGGTGCGCAGGGTTTGTGGATGGTTGCGACGGCGAAGGAGCCTCACGTGCCGGTCATGGGCATCGACATCGGCGGGACCGGGATCAAGGGCGCGCCGGTGGACCCCGCCGCCGGCGCGCTGACCCACGAGCGGGTGCGGTTGCTCACGCCCGAGCCGTCCGGCCCGCAGGCGGTGATCGGGGTGGTCCGCGAGGTGCTGGAGCAGTTCGCCGACACCGCGGGTCCGGTCGGCATCACCTTCCCGGGCGTGGTCCGCGACGGCATCGTGCGCACTGCGGCGAACGTGGACAAGTCGTGGATCGACCTGGACGCCGACGCGTTGTTCACCGCGACGCTGGGCCGGCCGGTGACGATGGTCAACGACGCGGACGCGGCCGGCGTCGCCGAGATGCGCTTCGGCGCGGGCCGGGGGCAGCGCGGCACGGTGCTGATGTTGACCTTCGGCACCGGTATCGGCAGCGCGCTGTTCGTGGACGGCACGTTGGTGCCCAACACCGAGCTGGGGCACCTGGAGTTGGCCGGCCACGAGGCGGAGCGTCGGGCCTCGGCGGTGGCCCGGGAGACCCACGATCTCTCCTGGGAGAAGTGGGCCGCACGAGTACAGGAGTACCTGCGGCACGTGGAGATGCTCTTCTCCCCGTCGCTGATCATCATCGGCGGCGGGATCAGCAAGAAGCCGGAGAAGTTCCTGCCGTACATCAAGATCCGCGCCGACCTGGTGCCGGCGAGGTTGCACAACGACGCGGGCATCGTGGGCGCGGCGATGCTGGTGGCCGGGGACTGAGGCCGGGGTCGTCCTGCGGGTTGCCGGCCGTCGGTGCGGTCTATCGGGCGGATGCCGCCGGCGAGCGGGTGTCCGGGCGATCGCGGCGGGAGGCGCGCAGTACGCCGCCGAGCAGCTCGGCGATGTTCCACGCGTCGTCGACGCCCCGGTGGTGGGTGCCCTCCTGCGGGAGGCCGGCGTGTTCGAGGGCGGCGGCCATGCCGAGTTCGCGGTCCAGACCGTGGGCGAGCGAGTACAGCGACTTGGCGTTGAGGTGGCGGGTGCCGAAGGGATACGGGACACCCTCGGCGGCGCATTGGCGCTCGAACTGTTGCCGGTCGTACTCGCCCCAGCTCGCCCAGACCCGCTGATGGGTCCGGAACTCGGTGCGCAACAGTGCGCACGCCTCGGCGAAGGAGCGGCCGGTCGCCACCTTCGCCTGGGTCAGCGTGGTCAGTTCGGTGCAGAACGCGCCGACGGTGGAGTGGGTCGGGCGGACCAGGATGCCGCGGTTGGCGTCGCGCTCGCCGGTGGCGATGTCGAGGGTGGCGACGCCGATCTCGATGATCTCGCCGTGCTGCCCCTCGGGAGGCGGGCCGTCCCAGCAGGTCGCCTCGACGTCGATCACCACGAGCAGGTCCATCAGTCGTTTCGCCATGCCGGTCAGGACACCATTACGGACTTCGTGCTACCACTGGTTTTTGTTCTGACGGTACGTCAGATGCACGGCCCGCCCGTCCACGGAGGAGTTCGAAATGGGTACGCACAAGACATCACCCGAAACCGGCGTCGTGATCACCGGCGGTGCCTCGGGCATCGGGCGGGCCACCGCGCGGGCGCTGGCCGCCACCGGCCGACCGGTCGCGCTGTGGGACATCGCGGCGGGCCCGGTCGAGGAGGCGGCCAAGGAGATCGAGGCCGAGCACGGCGTGCCGGCGCTCGGTCTGGCCCTGGACGTCACCGACACCGAGGCGTATGCGGCCGCGATCCACGCCTCGGTCGAGGCGCTGGGCACGATCGGCGGATTCGTGCACGCGGCGGGCATCGTCGACTCGACCCCGATCACCGAGGTCACCGCCGAGAACTGGGACCGCGTCCTGGACGTCAACCTGCGCTCGTTCGCGCTGCTGGTCCAGGCGCTCACCCCGCACCTGCGCGAACACGCCGGCTCGGCGATCGTGGGCATCGCCTCGCTCAACGCGATCGTCGGCAACGCGCTCAACCCGTCCTACTGCGCGTCCAAGTCGGGCATGCTCGGCCTGAACCGCTCGATCGCCGCCAAGCT
Source organism: Embleya sp. NPDC005971 (assembly GCF_040629175.1). Classification (NCBI taxonomy): domain Bacteria; kingdom Bacillati; phylum Actinomycetota; class Actinomycetes; order Kitasatosporales; family Streptomycetaceae; genus Embleya; species Embleya sp. NPDC005971. Next base: position 228,335 of record NZ_JBEXUX010000005.1, read on the forward strand.
CGCCGAGTACCACATCCGCAGCAACGTGGTCTGCCCCGGTTACGTCGAGACCCCGATGCTGGCCCGCTCCTTCGCCCGCCCCGGCACCCGGGAGCGGATGGAGAACAGCTCCCCGCTGCGCAGGCTGGGCCGTCCGGAGGAGATCGCCGGCGCGATCCGATTCCTGCTGAGCGACGAGGCGTCGTTCGTCACGGGCACACACTTGACGGTGGACGGTGGAATGACGGAAACGGTCTGATGTGTCGGGGCAGGGCCGCCCCGAGCGGACGCCGCCCTGCCCCGAGTGACCGTCACGCTCGACCCGGACACCCGGTTGCGGATGCGCCGACGTGGGATTTCGGGGTGCCCCGCTCAGGCTGTTCTATCGCGTACTCAGTTCCACCACCGTGACCTCCGGGGGTGCTCCGACGCGTACCGGTGGGCCCCAGAAGCCGGCGCCTCGGGTGATGTAGAGCATCGTGTCGTCGACCCTGTGCAGGCCGGCGACGGCCGGTTGGTCGAGCTTGACCATGAGTTGCACCGGGAACATCTGGCCGCCGTGGGTGTGGCCGGAGAGTTGTACGTCGACGTCGTACTTGGCGGCCCGGTCCACCTGGACCGGCTGGTGGGCGAGCAGTACCACCGGGCGGGACGGGTCGCGGTCGGCCAGTGCCTTGGCGAAGTCGGGGCCGTCGTGGTGCGACTTGCCGGTGACGTCGTTGACCCCGGCCAGGTCGAAGGCCGCGCCGCCCCGGGCGATCTCCAGCCGGTCGTTGGCCAGTGTGTGCACGTTCAATTCGGCGAGTTCGGCGACCCAATCCGCCGCGCCGGACATGTAGTCGTGGTTGCCGGTGACGAAGAAGGACCCATGACGACTGGTCAACCGCCGCAACGGCTCGGCGTCGCCGCCCAGTTGCCCGGCCGTGCCGTCGGCCAGGTCGCCGACGACGGCGACCAGGTCCGGGTTGGTCCGGTTGATCGTCTCCACCACGCGCGTGGTGTGCGCACGTCCGAGCAGCGGGCCCAGATGGATGTCGCCGACCACCGCGATCCGAAAACCGGCCAGCCGAGGGTCGAGCCGGGCGATCGGTATGCGGACCCGCACGGTGCGCGGCGCGCCCAATGCCTGGGACATCCCGTATCCGACGGTGCCCAGCGAGGTGCCCGCCGCCAACAGCGCGACCGAGCGGCTCAGCACCAGCCGGCGGTCCGGAGCCCACGGCGTGCCCGCGACGGCGGCCGGCGGCTCCGAGGTGTCGGCGTCCCCGTCCGCGTCCGCGCCGACCGCTACCGGGACGGCGACCGGCAGGTCCGCGGGCTGCTCGGCCGCCCCCGCGCGCCGCCGCAGCGTCCGCAGCGCGAGCAGCCGAGGCACCTCCAGCACCGCGAGCGCGAGCACCACGTAGAGCAGCAGGGCCATCCAGACGAAGCCCGGCCAGGCGATCCACTCCGTGCCGCGTGGGCCGAACACCTTGGGCAGGACCAACGCGCCCACCATCGACACGCCGAGCGCGACCACCACGCCCGCGCCGATCCGCCGCACCGGCCCCGACCGGGTGGTGTCGCGCACGAGCCGCCGCCACACGTAGAGGTGCACGCCGACCAGCAGCGCGAGCACGGCGACGGCCGCGACGATCACCAGGACAACGGTCAAGGCAGGACTCCCGAGTGAATGGATGTTTCCCGGGAAGCGTGTCACGCCCGTGCCGGCACCGGCATCCGGCTCGCGGAGTATCCGAGGTTGCTCCCGTGGGCGCAATGCGGCGTCGTTCGCCGTATCCTGACGCGGTAGCGACACTCGACGATGGCCCGGTCACGCCGCGAAGTGGCCCACTCGTGAAGCGAATCAAGCACCGCGAACACCGATCGAACCGCATCGATCGCATCGGCACGCACGTCGACGGGAGGCGCTCCTCCCGGGAGCGATGACCTCGCGCGGCGGCCCTCGCCCCGCCGACCCCGCGTACCACGTCAACACCCGCGCCGAGCTGAAACGGCAGCGCCGACCCCGGGCGCACGGCTGCTGGGACCACCTCTACCTCGCGCCGCTGTGGCCCAAGCACGGCGTCAACCTCGGCACCCTGCTGCGCACGTGCGACGCGGTCGGCGCGTGCCTGGTCGTGCCGCGCCTGCCCTGGGTGCCCGAGGCACTGGCCCGCGGCAACACGCTGCGCCGGCCGACCTGCGTGCATCGGGTCGGCAACCCGCTCACCTGGTTGGCCGGTCGACGCGAGCGCGGCGCCCGGGTGGTCGGCGTCGAACTCGCCGACGACGCGGTCCGACTCGCCGACCTCGAACCCGCCCGCCGACCCACCATCGCCGTGCTCGGACACGAGAGCGACGGCATCCCGTTCGAGGCGTTGCCGTTCATCGACGAGATGGTGGAGATCCCGATGATCGGCACCGGCACCAGCCTCAACGTCGCGGTGGCCGGGTCGCTGGTCGCCTACAAGCTCGCGGGTCTGCTCTGACGGCGGGTCCTATGCTCGATGCCATGGTGCGAGTGCAGACGTCGCTGGGTGGCCTGATCGGCGAGGAGTCGGACGGGGTCCGGATTTTTCGAGGGGTACCCTTCGCCGCGCCGCCGCTGGGACCGGCCCGGTTTCGGCCGGCCGGGCCGGCGGCGGCCTGGGACGGGGATCGGGACGCGCGCGAATTCGCCCGCGCGGCGCCGCAGCCGATGGGCCAGTACGGCGCCGCGCCGGTGGCTGTCGACGAGGACTGCCTGTACCTGAACATCCACGCGCCCGCCGGGCCCGGCCCGCACCCGGTGCTCGTGTGGGTGCACGGCGGCGGATACACCGGCGGGGCGTCCTTCGAGGGCGTGTACGACGGCAGCGGGTTCGCCCGGCGCGGCGTGCTGGTGGTCACGCTCGCCTACCGCCTCGGCGTGCTCGGGCTGTTGCACCTGCGGCACCTGCTGGGCGAGGAGTACGCCGCCTCCGGGGTCAACGCACTCCTGGACGTGGTTCAGGGGCTGCGCTGGGTGCGCGAACACATCGGCGCCTTCGGCGGGGATCCCGACCGGGTCACCCTCGGCGGGGTCTCGGCCGGCGCGAAGCTCACCGCCAACCTGCTCGCGCTGCCCGCCGCGCGTGGGCTCTTCCACCGGGCGATCGTGCAGAGCGGCGGGGCCCAGACGGTGCGCAGCGTGCCGGAGGCCGAGCAGGCCACCGGCGACGTGCTGGCCGCGCTGGGGATCGCCCCGGATCGGGCCGCCGCGCTGATCCGGGTCCCCGTGGCCGAGTTGCTCGACGCGCAGGCCGAGGCGATCGGGCGCGGCGCGGCGCGGTTCGTGTTCCGGCCGGTGGTCGATCCCGCCGGGCCGCTGCCGGTGACGCCGGTGCGCGCGATCCGGGGCGACGTGCCGATCCTGCTCGGGTCGAATCAGGACGAGGAGGAGATGTTCGTGGTCATGGAGGGTACGGACGCCCACGAGCCCGGACCCGCCGACCTGGCCAACCTGCGCCGCCCGGACGACCTCGCCGCCCTGGTGCGCAGGTACGCGGAGCTGTATCCCGAGCTGAACGGGCGTTCGCGGCGGATCCGGCTGCTCACCGCGGAGTCCTACGGGATACCGACCGTCCGGCTCGCCGAGGCGCAACTCGCGGCCGGCGGAACGGCGTACCTGTACCGGTTCCGCTGGGCGCCCAAGGCACATCCGCAACGGCTCGGATCGCCGCACGCGATCGACATCCCGTTCGTGTTCGGCACGTTGGATACGCCGCTCGGTCGCTGGTTGACCGGCGGTGTGCCGCCCGCCGCGCGGGAGTTGTCCGATCGTGTGCAGCAGGCGTGGGCCGCGTTCGTCGAGGGTGGGCCGCCGGTGGCCGACGGGCTGCCGCACTGGCCCGAGTACGACCCGATCGAGCGGCGCACGATGTTGCTCGACGTGCCGGCGACGGTGGTCGGGGATCCGGATCGGGAGGAGCGGCGGGTGTGGGACCACGCGCTGTGAATCCGGTCGGGGCGGCGGCGCTCGCCGATCTGATGCCGTGGGGGACGACCGGGATCGGCACGGGCCGAACCTGGGTGTACGCGCCCGAACGCGAGACGCTGCGTCGGCGCTGGGCCGGGTTGGCCGCCGCCGAGGACCGCAACGCCCTGTTGCAGCCGACCCGTTCGCGAACCGAGTCGTCTCGGCCCGCGCCGCTGCCCGGGTGTGACGCGCCGACCGGCCCGCTGGCGCGGGTGGTCGGGCCGACGCCTCGACTGGTGCGGGTCGCCCGGCGGCCCTTCGATCGGCAGTGGCTGCTCGCGGACCACCGCGTGGTGGACTTCGCCCGGCCCGAACTGTGGCGGGTGCGCGGGGACCGGCAGGTCTACCTGACGGAGCGTCAAGCCGGGGATCCCTGGCCGCTGTTGTGCAGTGCGCTGCTGCCGGACGCGGCGCACCACGGCGGTCGCGGCGGGCGGGTCGCGCCGCTGTACCGGGACCCGGCGGGCCGCGAGCCCAACCTGGTGCCCGGACTGGTCGAACTGCTCGCGGACCGGCTCGCCGTCCCGGTCGCGGCCGAGGACCTGTTCGGCTGGATCGTGGCGGTGACGGTGGACCCGGCGCGGGTGCCGCTGACCGCCGACCCGGGGCTGTGGACGGCGGGCGTCGAACTCGGCCGCCGACTGATCGGCCTGTACACGTTCGGTGCGCGCTTCGGCCGCCCCGGCGACGGCAAGCCCCGGCTGCCGGGCGGGCGCCGCCCGTTCGTGCGCGAGCCGATCCCGGCCCGGCCGACCGGCGCGACCTATGACCAGGAGAGCCGTTCGTTGCTGCTGGGCACCGGCCGGATCGGGCCGGTGCCGCGCGAGGTGTGGGACCTGGGCATCCTCGAACCGTGGATCGCGGCCCGCACCGAACCCCCGGGCGAGGGCCTGGAGCGGATCCGCGAGCGCACCTGGTCGAGCGAGCTGACCAGCGAACTGATCGACCTGCTGCACGTGTTGGGCCTGCTCGCCGACCTGACCGCGGCTCAGGCCGAACTCCGTGCCCGGGCCGGCGCAGGCCCCACTCTCGACCCCACCGCCCTGCTCCCACCCGCCCCCGCGACCCGCCGCCCGCCGACCGTCCTCGACAGCACCGAGGAGGGTCCGGGCGGCCAGGCCGTCCTGATCTGACCCGGACCACCCGGCTCGTTCGCCGCAAGAGCGCGATCCGAGCGTGGCCCGGCGTCGGTCAGATCGGGCGGGGGGTGTTCAGGGCCTCGGCGTTTTCGCCCATGATCAGGGCCTTGGTGTGGTCGTCGAAGGGCTTCAGTTCGCTTTCGTAGTCCCTGGGGTTGGGGAGGCCCTCGATGTGGGGCCAGTCGGAGCCGAAGACGACCCGGTCGGGGCCCATCAGGTCGACCACCTCGACGAGGTCGTCCTCCCAGAACGGGTTGATCCAGACGTGCCGGCGGAAGGTCTCCACCGGGTCCTCCGGGAACAGGCCCGGGATCTTGCGGCCGACCGAGCGCAGCTTGCGGAACAGGTCGCCGAGGAACTCGGAGCCGTTCTCCACCGAGACCACCCTCACGTTCGGGAAACGCTCGAAGAGGCGATCGAGGATCAGCGACGCGAGGAAGTCGAAGATCGGCCGCTCCATCGTCCACAACATCGTCACCGACGGGCCGCCGCCACCCTTGAAGTCGGTACGCAGGCCCTGCTTGCGGGTGTAGCCGTTGGCCGAGTAGCCGCTGTCGCCCGCGTGCACGATCACCGGCACCCCGGCCTCGTTCACCCGGGCCCAGAACGGATCGAAGACCGGGTGCCCCGGCGGGTACGGACCGTCCGCGGTGTTCGGCGCGGCCGGGCGCATGCACACGATCCGGGCGCCGCCCGCCAGTGCCCGATCCAGGTCGGCGAGCGCGGTCTGCGGGTCGGCGAGCGCGATGTAGGGCGCGGCGAAGATCCGGTCCCGGTAGGCGTACCCCCAGTCCTCCTCCAGCCAGCGGTTGAACGAGGAGTACAACTGCCCGACCGCCCAGGGGTCGTGCGCGAGCGCCGCCTCGTACACCATGCCCAGCGTCGGGAACAGCCAGATCCGGTCCAGGCCCTGATCGTCCATCACCGCCAGCCGCGCGTCCCGGTCGCGGTATTCCGGGCGGATCGGCTCGCGCTCGCGCAGGTAGTCCAGCGGGTTGCGCCCGGAGGGGTTGCCGCGGAAGTACTCGGCCATCGCGCCGGCCTTGGCGATCGGGTCGAAGGTGGGATTGACCACGGCGTGGTTCACCGTGCCGCCGAGCACGTGGTACTTGCGGCCGTTGATCTCGCACCACTGGACGACCTGCTCGCCCAGCCTCGGGTCCAGGTGTCGGGTGAAGGCGTCGATGGCCTCGTAGTAGTGGTTGTCGGCGTCGAAGACGCGCATGGCGAAGACCCCCTCGGAGCGGCACGGAACCGGACCCGGGTCCGGACGCGGACCCGGGGATCGTCGCCCGAGTCGTAACGCCGTTACACGGTAAGGGAAGCTGTCTTTTATGGGAATGCCGATCGCCGAGCCGGCCGCCGACCCCTGCGACGCGGCCGCCGATCCCGCCTCGCCGGCCGGTGCGCGGCGGCCGACGCGGGGGAACGGCAAGGCGGTTCGGGTCTGTGCCCGGTGTCGGCCGGGTATCGGGTCGGGCATGACGAATGATCTCGGGGCGGTGCGGATCAGAGCCGCACAACCGGCGGACGCGGCGAGTGTGGCCGCCGTGCACATGGCCTCCCGGTCCGCGACGATGCCCTACCTGCCGCCGCAGCGGCGCACCCACGAGGAGGTGACCCGCTGGATCGGCGAGGTGCTGACGGCCGAGTGTCGGGTGTGGGTGGCCGTGCGCGGGGACGAGGTCGTCGGCTACGCGGCGTTGGCCGGCGACCTGCTCGAATGCCTGTATCTACGACCGGACCTGCTGCGCCGAGGGGTTGGCACACTGCTGCTGGAGGAGGTCGCCCGACACAGCCCGACCGGGCTCCGGCTGCACGTGTTCGCACAGAACGACGGTGCCCGGGCCTTCTACCGCCGGCACGGCTTCGTCGTGGTCGACACCGACGACGGCAGCGGCAACATGGAGAACCTGCCGGAACTTACCCTGCGCCGACGACCCGGGGTCGTCCGGGCCGTCTCGGGCGGGTGATGGTTGCTGGGCCGAACGAGGGAATAGTACGCGCGGCGACCGTCGGGCGAGGTCGGGGCGATCTAGCGTGGTCGGGTGAGCAGACACGTAATCCACCGGGCGGCGGCGCTGGCGGTCGCGCTCGGTGTGGTCGCCGTGCCGGCCGCGGCCGCGGCGCCGCTCACCGGATCCGCGCCGGCCCTCGGTCGCGGTTCGGCCGAGGTGTTCCGCCGGCCGATCCCGCCTCCGCTGCCTTCCCCGCCGTCGTCGAGTGGGCCGCTTCGGCCCGGCCTGCGACTGCCCGGGACGGACGCGATCCCGTCGGATTCCTGCCTCGATCCGACGCCTTCGGGTCCGCCGGATGCGGGCGGGGCGGGCCTGCCCGGCACCTCGCTCGGGCGCGACCGCACCCGCGACCTCGGCACCGCCGCGCTCCGGGCGCACTGCCCCGGGCTGCCGGACGCCGACCGCGGCGCCGAGCCGGCGGTGTCGCCGGGCGCCGCCGGGCGATCCGAGCACGATCGGGCCGGTGTGGGACCGCGTCGACACCGGGCGGACGGCCGCCCCCCGGCCGCCCCCGGCAAGCCCTCGCAGCGGCGCAAGCCTCCCGGTGCGCGGGACGACGCGGCCGAGGAACGGGGCGCCGCCGCCGCGAAGCGGGCGGTGCACGACGGGCCCGCGCTGATCGCCCGCAGGGCCATCACCGACCGCGTGGCGAACACCGGTTCGGCCCCGCTGTTGCCGCTCGGCCTGGCGGCCGGCGTGCTCCTGCTCGTCGGGGGCCTGGCTCTCGTGGCCGGCCGCCGCCGTGACCGCCCCGGCCGCGACCGCCCGCGCCGCGACTGACCCCACCGTGATCGGCCGCGCCCCGACCGACCCCACCGTGATCGGCCGCACGACGCAACTCCGGGCTGTGGAGCCCGCCTTCCCGGGGCCTGCCCGCCCCTACCGATCCAGGCACCCCCGCACCGCGTCGATCAGACCCAGCGCCCGCCCATCCGTGTGCAGCGGGGACTGGCCGTTCGTCACGTAGGCGAAGGCCAGACCCGCGGCCGGATCGGCGAAGGCCAGTGGACCGCCGCTGCCCGGGTGTCCGAAGGCGGCGGGGTCGGCGGAGACGGCGAAGAAGGTGGTCTCCGGCTTCATGAAGCCGAGGCTGAAGGCGGTGTGTTCGCCGAGGATTCGGTCCGGGCCCTCGACCACCGTACGGGTCACCTCGGTGACGGTCGCGGGCGAGAGCAGCCGCACGCCGTCCAGCGTGCCGCCGCCGGCGAGCATCGCGTACACCCGCGCCAACGCCCGGGCGTTGGTGACGCCGAGTCCCGAGGGCACCTCCCAGGCCAGCACGTCCGGGTCGTGATCCGCGCCGGGGGCGGCGAGTTCGGGCAGCGCGAGCATCGCCCGGCCGAGGTCCGAGCCGAGGTCGAGCAGCGCGGGGTCGGTCGGCGTGAGCGTGGTCAGGTGCGCGAGCCGGGGCAGCACGGTCGCGGGCAGGCCGATGTGCGCGTCCACGCCCAGTGGGCCGGCCACCTCCTCGGCCAGGAACGCGCCCACCGTGCGACCGTCCACCCGGCGGATCAGCTCGCTCGCGTAGAAGCCCCAGGTCACCGCGTGATAGCCGTGCGCCGCACCCGGTTCCCACACGGGCCGCCGGGAGGCCAAGGCATCCGCCAGTGCGTCCGGCATGGCCACCTGGGCGAGCGTGATCGGCTCGTCCAGGAACGGCAACCCGGCCTGGTGCGAAAGCAGTTGGGCCACCGTCACATCACGTTTGCCGGCCGCCGCGAACTCGGGCCAGTAGCGGCACACCGGCAACGCGGGATCGAGCAGCCCCCGGTCGATCAGCACCGCCAGGCACGTCGCGACCAGACCCTTGGTGACCGACCAGACCACCTGTACGGTGTCCCGCTCCCAACTGCGCCCCGCGTCCGGTTCGGCCAGCCCGCCCCACAGGTCCACCACGGGTGCTCCGTGCAGGTGGACCGCGACCGCGGCCCCCACCTCGCCGTGGAGCGCGAAGTTCTCCTCGAACGCGGCCTGTACGGGCGCGAATCCGGGCGCGACGAAACCGTCGACGTGCATGGTGTGGTCCTTTCGAGCGCTCGAAGTACCCACCGGTGTCGGGGTGGCCTGGCGGCCGTCGCCTGGTCAGTTCCGGGGGGTGACGCCTTCGAGTACGAGCGCCGTGAATTGGGCTTCCAATTCGGGCAGGGTGCGGTCGGTGCCGGACTTCCAGCCGGCGGTGAGCCACAGCGGGTACGCGAGATAGCGGTAGACCAACTCCGGGTCCAGATCGGCACGGAACTCCCCGGACTCGATCCCCTCCCGGAGGGTGTCCAGCCACAGATCACGGACTCGCATGCCGTCCACCGCGAGATGCGCGAAGCGCGGCAGCGTGGCCAGGTACGCGTAGTCCCGGACATACATCGTGGCCGCGTCGGGGTGGTGCTCGATGGTGAGGAACGCGGCATGCACGAGCCCGCGGAGCCGGTCGCTGGAGTTGCGCGCGTCGGCGAACGCCTCGTCGTACCAGCCGGACAGGTCGCGCATCGCAGCGGTGAGGATCTCGTCGATCAGATCCTCTTTGGAACCGAACCAGTGGTAGAGGCTGCCCGCGAGGATTCCCGACGCGTCGGCTATCTCACGGATGGTCGAAGCGACAACGCCCTTGCGGGCGAACAGTGTTGCGGCCTCGGACAGGATCACCTCCCGGCGCGGAAGTGCTTCGGGTTCCGTCTTCCTGCGTGCCATGAGCGCCCGTTCTCGGTCCGGCGGGTGGATGCGGCTGCGTTGGTGCTGTGCAGCCTAACCGCAGGTGGAGCGGTTGCCGTTGATCTGTGGGGGATTGCCTTCAGGGAGAACCTAGGGAACAACTCGGCAGAGCCTGACTGCCTATCTAACATTTGTTAGATTGTGCTGAACCTTCTACGCCAGTTTCCGAATCGCTGTCAAGGCCCTTGCCGGCGAAGGGCGTTGCGGTCTAGCTTGAGCCGCATCCGGGACTCCGTGGGGGATGGCCGGGCGGGGAGACGACGCGAGAGGCGTTGGCTCCCATGGCTCGTTGCACCACACGTACGGCGCAGGCCGTGCACACGACCTGCACCGCGAGAGCGGGACGCACACATCGGCGACTCGTCGGAGGCAACTCCCGTGCGGGCGGCCTTATTTCGTGCGCCCGCCGCACGTCGTTAGCCGACGCCCGCAACGGCACATCGGCTCGACTGCTCGCGCCCGCAATCGGCGTGTCCTGAACCATGGACACCTTCGTCGCGTCACTCGCCGCCGTCGCCCACCCGGCGATCGGCTGCCCGGCCCTCGGTCCGGGAGAACTCCCGTGGACCGCATGCCGGTTGCGTGACCACGCGGGTGTGTCGTCGCGTCCGGTCCCGATTCCCGGGTTCGTGGTGCGCCCGCACGGGCCGTTCCCGGCCCGGCCGATCGGATCGTGGCGGGACGAGATCGAGCAAACCGGTACAAAAACTTTGTCGTGGCCGGGAGGTGACGCCGGGTCAGGAGGGGAGTCGGCGTCCGTCCGGGGCGCGGGGGCCGTCCGGGATACATCCGGGTCGCGGTCGGACGGGGCGGGGGAGCCCTGTTCGACCGTCGATCCGGCTTCCGGTACGGCCCCCGATACGGGTGGCGCGCGGGCGGGGGGTGACGCCTGGTCAGGTATGGCGTCCGGCCTCGCGCGCCGCCCGGGGGAAGGGTCCGAGGCCGGGGCGCGCCCGCATGCGCGCCCCGGCTCGGGGCCCGAACGGCCGCGCGGTCGGCGGCCCGATGCACCAGGCGCCGCGGCTGTGAGCGCCGCGGCGCACGCGGGTTCGCTCGGGGAAGCGACACCCGCGGGTTCGAGCGGCCCGGCCACGCGTGCGCGAGCGGCCGTCGCGTACGTGCGCGAGCCGGGTCCTGCGAAGGAGGGCGACCATGCCTGACCCGGCGCGGCTGTACGCGTCCGGACCCGAACCGATTCCGGCCACCGCCTCCGATCAGGTCCGCCAACCCGTCCTGCGGGCCCGGCACCTGCGGGTGGACTTCGCCGGTGCGCGCGCCGTGGACGACGTGTGCCTGCGCGTCGAGCGCGGCGAGGCGGTCGGTGTGATCGGGCCGCACGGCAGCGGCAAGACCACCCTGTTGAACGCGATCACCGGAGTCGTGCCGGCCACCGGCGAGCTGTTCGTGTCCGGGCTGCCGGTCCGCCTGGGCAGCCCCGAACGCTCGCGCCGGGCCGGCCTGGTCCGGATGTTCCAGACGCCGCAACCGGTGCGTGCGCTCTCCGGGGCGGACAACGTCGTGCTCGCCGGCTCGGACATCCGCCATCGCGGGCTGCTCGCGGCCTGGCTGTCCCGGCCGCTGCTCGCGCGGGTCGAGCACGAGCGGCAATTCGGCGCCCGGATCACACCGGATCGGGCCGGCGCGCGAGGCCGGCGAGAGCGCGCCTCGGACGTACTGACCTATGGCGAACGGCGGCTGCTGGACATCGCACGCGGGATGGTGGCGGTGCCCCGGGTGCTGATCCTGGATGAGCCGAGCGCCGGGTTGAACGCACGTGAGACGCACGCCCTGCTGCTGCTCCTGCGCGGGGTCGCGGCGGACGGCGTGGGGTTGTTGGTGGTGGACCACAAGATCGACTTCGTGGACGCGTTGTGCGATCGGGTCACCGTGTTGGAATCCGGCCGCGTGGTTGCGGAGGGCACGCCGGCCGAGGTGCGAGGGGACCGCCGCGCCGTGGACGCATGCTCGGGGGGAGTACGCGATGCCTGAGACCGAAACACCGGAGACCCAAACGCCGGAGACGCAAATGCCATCCGGCGACGTCGACGAGGTTGGCGCAGTCCCGCGGATCGGCCGGATCCCGGAGCAGCGAGCAGGTACGTGCGACCCGCTCGACGGCCCCCGGTCCGCGGTCGACGGCCTGCCCGGCGATCTCGGCGCGCTGCCGTACGAACCCGACGCGCCACGCACCCAGACCCGACTCGTGGCCGGCGCGAACCCGGACGAGCGCACACCCCGCGCCGCGCACGCGATCACCCGCGCCCGGCGCTGGATCCGGCTGCGCCGACCCTAGGCTGGGAGGCGGCCCTACAGGCCCGGGGCGCCCGGCGGGTACTTGATCGCGTTCTTGACCATCTTGTCCCGCAGCGCCTGCGCCGGATCTATGCCGAGCCGGTTCGCCAGCCCGAGCAGATAGGCCAGCACGTCCGCGATCTCCTCCCGGACGTGCTCGCCGCGCTCCGGGTCCGACATCACGTCCGCGGCCTGCTCCGGGGTCAGCCACTGGAAGATCTCCACCAACTCCGCCGCCTCCACGCTCAGCGCCATCACCAGGTTCTTCGGGGTGTGGAAGGGCTGCCAGTGCCGCTCGGCGGAGAAGGCGACAACCGCGGCGGTCAGGTCGGCGAGATCGGAACCGGGCGGGGGAGTGGCGTCCGTGCGGGCCGGGGGAGTGGTGTCCATGCCCCATGACTACCGCATCCGCCACGCCCTCGGCGCACCGGCGGTGTCACCCCGGCGAGGGAGAATGGCCCGCAGGCCCGTCCGGTCGATCCGGCGGGCCCGAACGCCGTCGTCCGCTCTGGAAGGTTCGCATGAGGGTCGCCACCTGGAACATCAACTCGATCGGGGCCCGGCTGCCCAAGCTCGTCGAGTGGCTGGAGCGGGCCGCGCCCGACGTGGTGTGTCTGCAGGAGCTCAAGTCCACGCCCGAGGCATACCCGACCAAGGAGCTGGAGGAGCTCGGCTACGTGTCGGCGGTCAACGCCGGCGGGCGCTGGAACGGCGTCGCGGTGTTGTCCAAGGTCGGCCTGGCGGACGTCACCGTCGGTCTGGAGTCGGGGCCGGGCTTCCCGGAGGTCGACGGTCCGCACGAGGCCCGGTCGGTGTCCGCGACCTGCGGCGGGGTGCGCGTGCGGTCGGTATACGTGCCCAACGGCCGCGAGGTGGACAACCCGCACTACGCCTACAAGCTGGAGTGGCTGGCCGCACTGCGGACCGCGGTCGCCGCCGACGCCGCGGGCCCGCTGCCCTTTGCGGTGCTCGGCGACTTCAACGTCGCGCCCACCGACCGGGACGTGTGGGACATCTCGCTGTTCGGCGAGAACTCCACGCACGTGACGCAGGCCGAGCGGGACGCGATCGGTGCGCTGGAGGGCGTGGGGTTGCGCGAGGTGATGCCGAGGGCGCTCAAGTACGACGTGCCGTTCACCTACTGGGACTACCGCGAACTGGGCTTCCCGAAGAACAAGGGCATGCGGATCGACCTGGTCTACGGCAACGCGTCGTTCCAGGCCGCGGTCACCGACGCATACGTGGACCGCGAGGCCCGCAAGGGCAAGGGCACCAGCGACCACGCGCCGGTCGTGGTGGACCTCGCCGTCTAGGTCCCGGTCCGGGCCGCGTCCGGCATCGGAGTCGACGGTGCGACGAGCCGTCGACTCCGACCGGGAGCGGGCGGGTGCCTTCGACGAAGGCCATGCGCGCTACAGGTACAACCCCTCGCCGCCGTGCGCCGGTCGTTCGACCTCCACCGGCGCCGCGCCGTTGCGCAGTGCGTACAACTCGGCGAGCGTGGCGTGGGTGCCGATGCCGTCGGCGGTGCCGAGCCACTCGCGGGCCTCGGCGAAGTCCAGCGGACCCACGTCGATCTGGGCCAGGCAGCGGCCCGGGCGGACCACCGCCGGATGCAGCCGGCCGAGGCTTTCGTTGGTGGTGATCGCGACCATCACGTTGCGGCCCTGCCCGAGCAGTCCGTCGGTCAGGTTCAACAGCCGGGACAACGCCTGACCGGCCGAGCGTTTGGCCTCGCCCCGGATCAGTTCGTCGCAGTCCTCCAGGACCAGCAGTCGCCACCGCTGCGTCTTGGACTTGTCGTGCGACTCCTCGTCCTCGTCGCCGCGTCCGATCGCGACGTCCATCAGATAGCCGGTGTCGCCGAACAGCGCCTCCGGGTCCAGGACGCAGTCCATCCGGCACCAGTCCTGCCACGAGCGGGCCAGCGCGCGCAGCGCCGTGGTCTTGCCGGTGCCGGGCGGGCCGTGCAGCAGGATCAGCCGCCCGGACACGTCGTCCGGAGTGACCTTCATCAGCCGGTCGAACGCGCCGGCGGTGGGCGCGGTGTAGTTGCAGCGGATGTCCGCCCACGGCGCGGCGGTGATCGCCCGGGTGGTGCGGTACGGGCCGCGCCGGGCGGAGAAGTACCAAAAGCCCATTGCGACGGCCTCGTCCTTGGGCGGCGGATCGGCCGCGGCGCCCTTGACCGCCTTCTTCAGCACCGCGCGGCCGATCTTCTCGTCGACGGCGGTCACGGTCACCTCGCCGCCGCCGCTGCGCCAGCGGACCGAGCGCAGGGTCCAGCCGTCGCCGACGGCCAATTGGGAGGAGCGGTCGTCCTCTTCGACGGCGCGCACCACCTTGGCGCCGCGCGGCACGAGTCGGGCGCCGGGTTTGACCCGGTCCAGTCGGGTGGTCCTGGCCCACGGCTGAGCGCCGGTCAGGAAGGCGGCGAGGGCGAGTCCGTCCACGGCGTCGTACGGGGTGTCCGCGTCATCGAGGCCGAAAACGAAGGGCAACAGCGTTGAGGGGTCGTCACCGGCTGAATTCGGCGCCCCATCCGATGGGCGGGGCGTCTGGCGAGGCATCGACATGATTTCGATGATCCGGTGCCCCGGGCCGTCCGTACAGAGGTTTTCGAATAGTGGTTTCCGGCCCCGCCGGACCGTTGTGCCACCCGGCGCGGGATCGAAGTCCCGGCCTGGGCCCTGTCCGCCGGCCCGTGGCCTAGGACTTGTCCGGTCGATCATGTGCGGAGCCAGATGACGAGGGCTGCGGCGGTTGCCGTGCCGAGGTAGACGTAGCCGCGTTTGTCGTATCTG